>CAMLLT010000224.1 GCA_946480935.1 uncultured Bartonella sp.
CAATTGATGGAGAGAAGTTGCAAAAACATGCTCTTGCTATTTTGAAACTTAACCGCTTAGCGCTTGCTGATATGCATAATGTCGCAGCAACCGAAAATATCTCGATTTCTATTACGGATTACCTCATGCCTGAAAAAGTTGCACAGGCTTTGGAGATGTTGACAGAAGATCTTCCGAAAATACAATTGAGCCTTACATTTAAAAGCGGGTCAAATACACCTGTGCACGAGAACGATCTTGGCGGTTTCGATATAATAATCCTGACCCATCTGATCGGAACCCCCTTACCGGCCTATCCGAATAGCGTCATCATAAAACGGGATCCGCTATATTGGGCAGGTGCTGCAAAGAAAAGATTCCTGACCGGTGGGGTATTGCCGCTGATTGGTATGAAAAAAGGCTGTGTCATACAAAAAGCAGCCCTTCAACTTCTCTCGGATAGTTCGGTTTCCTATGGATTAACGCATACAGCCTCGAATGTTGCGAGTTTACAATTGGCGATCAAAGCCGGTTTGGGAATTGGATGTCTTAATAAAAATTCGATGGATGATAGCCTTAAAGATTATACACATTTATATAATCTCCCAAGTTTGCCGGATATTGAATATCTCCTTTTATATAAGCCGGAAAAATCGGATATTGCCGAAGTTTTACGCCAGTCGCTTGATACGACTTTGAATTAGAAAATCGAACGGTTCATCAAAGGCTTTGAATGAAAACGCCGTCAATCTCCATCAAAACATACGTTTTTCTGATAGGACGGCAATGATGCAAAATTGCATGTTGAAAGTACGGGATGCGCAACATGTGTTTTTAAAATTGCCAATTTTCGTAGCGTTTGTTTAAGGCAAACTGAGCTTTCTATGGTTGAATAAAACAGTGTTTCGGGAATTCATAAAAAGGAAAGTGGGTTGCGTTTATCAACATGCTTTCCTTTATTATGATGTCATTAACAAACTCAATTCAGGATTCCGGCTTCATTCAAATTGAGATGTTTTGTTTCTGGCGCGATACAATATGAGACGAGCAGACCAAAAAAAGTAACAGCCGCAGCAGCATACATCGTGTCCGAAATTCCGAATTTATCAAGCGACATAGGTACAAGATATGTGCCGATTGCTGCACCTATGCGCGACAATGATGTGCCGATGCCAACAGCCGTTGCACGAATTTCGGTGGGAAAAATCTCGTTCGGGTAAACCAGTTGGAGAACTTGTGCGCTTCCGATGAATACAGCATAAGCACCGAAAAGAATGAGGATAACGATTTCCGAACTGTTATAGAACATGCCCAATAAAAACAGTGCGATGCCTGATAACAGAAAGCTATATATCAACATCGGGCGGCGCCCCATCACATTGATGAGCTGGGTTGCAATAATACATCCGACTACGAATAGAAATGTAATCGCGATAGATCCGAAAGATGGCCATTCACCCTTTAAATTCAAAGCAAGCAAAACTTTCGGAGCAAAGGCATAGACGGCAAAAACCGGAATGACAGAACATGTCCAGAAGGTCGAAACAAAAAACATTCGTTTTCCGTAACCTGAATGGAGCGAATTGAGAAACGAAATTTTTTGCTCGGCCGGTTGTTCGGGTAAATGATCCAGTGAATATTCCTCGCCGTAAACTTTTTTAATGACTTTTTCAGCCTCTTCAATTTTACCCTACGCAATCAGCCAACGTGGAGATTCAGGGGTGCCAAGACGTATCAGAAATAATAACATTCCGATAACTGCAGTACTTGCAAGGATATAACGCCAGGCGTCTTCTCCTCCCGCACGCAAGATCATATCGCCGACGAGATAACCAACCGCAGCACCTGCAAACCACATGATTGTAAGCATTGCGAGTAACGGGCCGCGTGATTTTTTCGGTAAAAATTCTACCAATAAAGCTGTTGCCACAGGATATTCAATGCCAACAGCTATTCCGATGAGAAAACGGTAAATGAATAAGGTATAACCTGATTGAATCCAGAACTGCCCGATCGAACAAATGATGAATAAAGTCGGGCCGATGAAATAAGGTTTTTGTCTTTCGAATTTTCCTGTTATCCAACCGACGACAAAACCACCAAAAAAATGCCGATCAGTGCCGATGCGGCAACCATCCCTTGCCAGAAATTTGTCAGCTGTAAAGCCGACGTTATTTGTAACATTCCGACCCCGATAATGGAGAGAACATAACCGTCGACAAAAGAGCCGCCACCAGAGCGAACGCTCAAAAGGTGATGAAAATTATTAAGCTTAATATCCTCGACAGATTGCACGATAGTGCTCATAATATACTTCCCACTTAATAAGCCCATTCTATGAAAGTCATTCGACCGGCATCATCTCCCGTGATGTGGCCGAAGGATTATCCTGTTCGCTTCTGCCTAAAATGTTGGACGGAAAATAAAATTTTCGCAGTCATTAGCGTGTCAATCATAGTCATAACCAACGTTACGAACCGCCGCTGACCCCGATTTTTAATTGCCGAACGGTTGCCTCCAAACGTTAAAACGGATTGTTTTGAATAACGGGTTGAACCGGAAACACGTCTGTTATTGTGTTTTTCAACACCCGCCGATCTGAAATATCGAAAACTACGAACAAAACCGGCATAATGACTGAACTGCTGCCTGATATTGATACGATCAGCCTTCAATGTTCTATGAACACGATGCACTGATACAGGTTTATGGCGGATAAAAACGGTACCTAATAAAAACGTCGCAAACTTGCGGCTTATTGCTTTGACAGATGCTTTAACCGGTTTTGTCAAAAAAGCCAGAATGATCGCCCGGAACGCACTAATGGCCTTCAAGCCATCTCTTAATGCAGTTTTTGCAATATAGAAAACAGATAAAAACGTTATAGAAAACAGATAAAAACATTGCGCGACTTTCATAAATCCTAAGTAAAACCGGTAAAGAGCGCGCATTTATCCTTTACGCTTCAAGCATAGCTGTAAAGCGGCTCCTCCATCCCCATTTTTTTATAATACATAATAAATAATGAAAATATACAATTATTATTCACCTTGTAAAAAATGTCGTAAATTGAAACGGTATTTGGTATCGCTTCCCTTATTGTTATTTCAGGAGAAGCAACATGAGGAACGGAAAAAGCGTTCTCTACGAAGACCTTAAGCGTCAAATACTGATTATGGAGCTTGATCCGGATGAGTATTTGGATGAATTGCAGTTAAGCAAGTCTTACGGTCTTTCGAGAACGCCCGTAAGGGAGGTGTTGCAACGTTTGGCTGGCGAAGGCTATGTCGATCTGCGGGAAAATAAAGGCGCACGTGTTTCTTCAATGAATCATTCGACAATAAGAAATTTTTTTCTTGTCGCTCCTATGATTTACGCGGCAATAGGGCGTCTGGCTGTCAATAATTATAAACAGAAACAACTTCTCGAACTTGAAAGGGTACAGGAGGATTTCCGGAAAGCGAGTGACGAAGGCAATGCTGTTGTCATGACAGTCAGCAATAACCGGTTTCATGAAATTATCGGAGAAATGTCGGGAAATGTCTATTTGCAGGCAAGCCTGGGACGACTTCTTATCGATCATAGCCGCATTGGCAGTATTTTCTATCGGCAGAATAGTGGTGGTATGAAATCCAGAATGGATAAAGCGGTCGCCCACCATGACGGATTTATTGCTGCAATTAAAAAAAGAGATCAGGAAGACTTTGTGGATCTTGTGTCTCAACATTGGGCTTTGTCGCGTGAGAGAATGGAAATGTTTGTCATTCCTCAGTCGCTCGAACCGGATAATTTCAATATTTAAAACAACTACTTAAGTCTGCTCGTCAATTAAAACACCTTTTATATCGCTTGATGTTTTTGGCACGCGCCAAAGGCAACGCTCTACTATTACGTAAAATTTTGGAGGAAAAATATGCAATTCAAGTGGATTTA
>CAMLLT010000225.1 GCA_946480935.1 uncultured Bartonella sp.
CCGCTTCTTGAAAATTTGCCAAGATTAAAGGCCGTTGTAACGTTGGGATCAATTGCGCATCAATCAACTGTCCGCGCACTTGGCGCGAAAATTGCGCGGCACCCCTTTGGACATGGCAAGGTCACAGATATCGGACATTTGCGCATTTTTCCAAGTTACCATTGTTCAAGATATAACACTAACACCGGCCGACTGACCGAGATGATGTTTCATGAAATTTTTTCGGCAGTACGCGATTATCTTGATCAAAACTAGTCTGATTTAATGATCGAATATAATTGATCTGCTTTGTGTTAACGTAAACGCTGTTTGTCCGCTACCGATCTTCCTGCTCTGGAACATCGGATCGGCAATTTTTTTGATGACAAGTCTTATCTTTAGATAAGACAAAATCGCTTTTTGAATATGAATGTTACCCATCATATGGCTGTTTCAGGCTAAAGTGTCATCTTGCCTGTTGCCGATTGCGCCCTCTTATAAAAGTTTTTTGCTTGTCCAATGGCCGATTTTCGTCCGGTATCCGTTTCTTGTTAGCTAATCTTCTTTCATGAGGGATTAATTTCTGTCTAAAAAACGGAAGGCTGTGAATGAAAACTTCTTACAGAAGCGCATCAAACAACAAACAAGCGCATCAGACAAATTTTCGAGTTATAGAAAACGTTAACCGCGTTCACGCATGAGGCGTGCTTTTTCACGATTCCAATCCCGTTTCTTTTCCGTTTCGCGTTTGTCGTGAATCTTTTTGCCTCGGGCTAACGCGATCTCCAGTTTGACCCGTCCACGATCATTGAAATAAAGTTTCAAAGGAACAATCGTCATTCCTTCTCGTGCTACGGCATTTGCCCAACGTGACATTTCATGTTTTGAAACAAGGAGTTTTCGCAATCGACGTGGATCGTGATTAAATCTGTTTCCTTGCGTATATTCAGGAATATAGGAATTGATCAACCAGAACTCGCCATTTTCAAAACTTGCATAGCTTTCGGCAATGTTTCCGTGATGCGAGCGCAGAGATTTGACTTCCGTGCCTTGCAGAACCACCCCGGCTTCCAATGTGTCCAGAATTTCATAATTGAAACGTGCCTTGCGGTTATCAGCGACAACTTTATAGGCCGAGGAGGTGTTCTTTTTATTCATGAATTACCAAATAGTCAGCTATTAATCGTTGACAAGACCTGCATGTTTCAATGCAGCATCAATAATACGTTTTGTCGTGTCTTCGATTGGTACAATTGGCGAACGCACAACACTTGTGCAGATACCGAGTTTTTCAGCAGCATATTTGACACCGGCAGGACTCGGCTCCAAAAAGAGAGCACGGTTAAGCGGCATCAAGCGGTCGTTCAATTCAAGTGCTTTGGCAAAATTGTTTTCGCGGCACGCCTGAAAAAGCTCGGCACATTGCTTAGGCGCAACATTGGAAGTGACAGAAATACAGCCAACACCTCCCTGCGCGTTAAATCCCAATGCCGTGCTATCGTCGCCTGAAAGCTGAACAAAATCCTTGCCGCATTTTTCGCGCTGCTCACTGACACGCTCGATCTTGCTCGTCGCGTCCTTAACACCGATAATATTTTTACAATCATGGTGGAGCTTGGCCATTGTATCGGCGGTCATATCGATGACCGAGCGACCAGGAATATTATAGATGATAAGCGGAATAGAAATGGCTTTTGCAACTGTAGAGAAGTGTTGATACATTCCTCGCTGGTTCGGCTTATTATAATAAGGAGTAACCACCAGAACCGCATCCGCACCGGCCTTTTCTGCGAATTCTGCAAGTTCTACAGCTTCTTTTGTGCTATTGGATCCGGCTCCGGCAATAACCGGAACACGTTTTGCGACCTGCCGGACACACAGTTCGATGACGCGTTTGTGTTCCTGATAGCTTAGTGTTGGCGATTCTCCGGTGGTTCCAACGGGGACAAGACCGTTAATGCCTTGTTTGACCTGCCATTCGACAAGATCACACAGTGTTTTTTCTGCAACATTACCGTTTTTGTCGAAAGGTGTAATAAGTGCGGTCAGTGCTCCCTTGAGCATGGTAAACTCCCTGATTATATATTCGGTATTAAGGCATTTGCCCCTTCAATAAGCCTTTTAAACCATAGTATCGCCATACGAATGACGCAAGTTGATTTTAACTTACCGACATGTCTTGGTCGAGGGAAATAAATTTGGTTCTTGCAAAAAGGTTTCGCAAGACAAAAATTCACTAGCATGTTTTCGTTCGATTGATAGGTGAAAGGTAGAAAATCGTTAACCCGTCTTTCACAGTTGGCACCTATGCTCTGACAAAAATGATGGAAATTGGGTCTTTGGAAGTATGATGCATAATTACACATCAGGCGTTTTAGCAAAAACGATGATTTCATTCTTCGCGGCGAGTACCATGCTTTCCACGATTTTTGATAGTCAGGCGACTTCGGCTTTAAGTCAAGCGCCTGTGCCACTTGCCCGCCCATCCATTGCAACACCGAAAAGCGCCGTCACTATAAAATCCGATGCTATTGTAACAAATGGCATTCCCCGGACAGTTAACAGTATCGCCACGGGGAGTCTTAAATCAGGGCTCGACGCGCTCTACAGCAAACAAGCAGCGAATGCCATAGCAATCCGCAACAATATGCCGAAAAATAGTCTGGACCGGCACATTCTGACCTGGGCAATTGGTGTATCGGGAGTTCCCGGAGTACCAAGTTCCGAAATATTCAACGCAGCGCAAGAATTGCACGACTGGCCCGGCATGACAGCAATGCGCCGCAATTCCGAACGTGCGCTTGCCAGTGAAATGAATTCTCCGCAAGCAATCATCAGTGGCTTTGGAAATTATGTTCCTGTAACTGCACAAGGCATGGCAGCCCTTGGCGGTGCTCTGATTGAAACCGGCCAAACGGCACGCGCACGGCAAATTATTGCACCTTGGTGGTATAAAGCAAAACTCAATGCACAGGAAGAACAGCTTGTTTTGAAAAAAGCGGGCGCAGCATTGCTTCCGGCAGATCATCTCCAACGCATGCGCGCAATGCTTTATGCCAATCGTATTTCCTCCGCCGAACGGGTAGCAAAATTGGCAAATGCCCAGTCTCTCTATGCCGGTTTTGCGGCTGTTGCCAATAATGACTCGAATGCCCGCCAAAAACTTGCAGCCGTTGATAAAAGTTTCCGGAAAGATTCGCTTTATCTTTTTGCCCAAATTCAATATTTGCGCCGCTCGGGCCAATGTGATGACGCGGCAAAGCTTATGTTAAAAGCGCCGAAAGATGCTCTTACGCTTGTCGATCCGGATGCATGGTGGATTGAAAGGCGTGTTTTGTCACGCGAAATGCTTGATGAAAACAAGCCGAAAATCGCCTATCAACTGGCAGCCGCCCATTCAGCCGAAAGTCCGACCTTGGCAGCCGACGCAGAATTTCATGCCGGCTGGTATGCTCTGCGATTTTTAGGTGATAATAAAACGGCGATGCAACACTTTTCCCGTATTGTGCAAATCTCCTCACGACCGGTTTCTGCCTCGCGCGGGTATTATTGGATGGGTAGAACTGCCGAAGCACAGGGAAATCGCAGCAACGCCACCCAATATTTTCGCCGCGCCGCCCATTATGGCACTACTTTTTACGGACAACTTTCTGCTGCCCGACTTGGAGAACAAAGGCTTGAAATTCCTTATCCGAAGCCGACAGCAAGTGATCGCCAGCGTTTTGAATCACGCGAACCGGTTATGGCTATAAAGAGGCTTGAAGCGATAGGATATTCCGATCGTGCAGGCGTCCTTTATCGTGAACTCGGAGAAGAGCTTGATAGCCCCGGTGAACTTGCTATGCTGGCTGTTATGGCAGAGCGTAAAGGGGACCATTATACGAGCCTGAAGATTGGCAAAAGTGCGGTCATCAGGGGTATGGATGTAGG
>CAMLLT010000226.1 GCA_946480935.1 uncultured Bartonella sp.
GCCGCGCCCCTTTCCCGAAAACCGGCAAAAAAAGCGAGAGTGAAAAAACCGCAAGCGGAAACCGGAAGCACATCTCGAAACAGTGCGGAAAAAGCCGGAAAACTGAAAGCCGCGCCTTCCATACTGGCGCAAGCAACAACAACGCAATCAACAGCCGCCGATTTGAAGACCGCAAGCGGAAAGAAGCGGCGGAGAACACCTGACCTGAACTCGAAGAAAAACCGGAAAACAAAGGTTTAATATTATGGCCATTATCATTACCACGACAGGGCCGATTACAAGTCTTCCCACTTCTCTCCAGCCGAAAAACAAAAACTTTTCGGATATGATTGCCATTATTCAGGATGAAATTGACGATACGACAAATGAATATATCAGCCAAATTCAGGAAGCAATCTATTCGGCCATCCGCTTTTCAGCACGGGAACCGCTTTATTTCAATGAAACGCGCGATATTACCTTTTTGACGACTAAAAATCAGGAATGGTATGGCGCAACAACCGAAAAGGCGATTGCAAGTGCGGCCGGTATCCGCTTTGTTTTTCTTGAAAAATCGGATGGAACCGCAAAAAGGCTTAGTCTCAATTCCCCGCAAGAACTTGAAAGCGTGGGTTCCGCCCATGGCGAACCTTATGCCTATTGTTATTTCGGGAAAAAACTGCGGCTCTTTCCCTGCCCTGACAAGGTTTACAAAATACGCCTGATGATTGAGCCCTACCGGCTTGAAGAAGTTTTGAAAGCCGACGAGGAAAGCCCTTGGTTTCTCGATGCGTTCGACCTTGTCAAAGCGCGGGCAAAATACGAGCTTTATAAAGATATTTTGAAAGATGCCGATAGCGCTCGAACAGCGTTTGCCGATTTTAACGAGCAGCTTTCTGCGCTTAAAGCGGAAACTTCGCGGCGTAATGGTAGCGGCAAAATCAAAGCAACGGTGTTTTAAATGACATTTTTAACCATAGCCGAATATCGCCCCGACATTGCCGACATCAATAGCGACTATAGCGATGATATATTGAATGTTTTGCCAGCCGACGGCAGTTATATTCCAATGCCCGGCTTCAAAGCGTTTTCCAAGCCGTTTCCGGAAAAACCTTATGGAGCCTATGCTGCACGGTCGCTTGACGGAACAACCTCGGTTTTCGCCGGAACTGCAAAAAAACTTTTTGTCCTCGACAATACCGATCTTTCCTGGCGCGACATCACTCAAACGGGAAAAATCTATTCCGCTTCCGATGAGGCACGCTGGTCTTTTGCTTCTTTCGGCAATTATATTATCGCCGTCAACAAAAACGACCCGCCACAGGTTTTCGAGCTGAACCGTTCGGCAAAATTCCGCAATCTTGGCGGAAATCCGCCACGGGCGGGAGCTGTCAAAGTGTGGGGCGATTTTGTTTGCCTCATGCAATTGCCGGATAATCCCAACCGCGTTTACTGGTCGGGCCTTAAT
This sequence comes from uncultured Bartonella sp., assembly GCA_946480935.1. Classification (GTDB taxonomy): domain Bacteria; phylum Pseudomonadota; class Alphaproteobacteria; order Rhizobiales; family Rhizobiaceae; genus Bartonella. The sequence continues at coordinate 1,448 of CAMLLT010000226.1, forward strand.
GATGCGGAATTCTGGACGGTGGGAGAAAAGTCTTGCGACTATCAGGATTTTCCGGATGGCGGCAGTGTTCAAGGATCGAGTGAAGCAACCAACCCGATTATTTTTTTGCAATCGGCGATTTATCGCGGCACATTCATTCCCGGTTCCGACATCATATTTTCATTCCAGAAAATTCATGACAAACGCGGTGCAAAATCATCCAATTCGATCAGCAGTCGTGGTGAATTTTCCTTTTATGCCGATGAAGGCGGATTTTTCCAGATTACAAGCGATGGCGCGGTGATACCTATCGGCTTTGAAAAAATCGATCGCTCGGTCTTTACCCGTATGAATGCCAATAATCTTGCCGAAATGTTCTGCGCAATCGACCCCTTCTATAACCGCGTTTATTGGGCAATGGATTATAACGGTTCGGGCGTGATGAACGAATTGATGGTTTATGACTGGGGCCTGCAAAAATGGACGGTTATCAACATTGCGGCAAGCAGCATCATGCCGATTTATACAAGCGGTTACACGCTGGACGGGCTTGATAATATTTCAACTATTCTGGAAAATTTGCCGTTTTCGCTGGATAGCAAAATCTGGCAAGGCGGTGCGCCCATTCTCGGCGCTTTCTCAGTTGATTACCGTTTGGGCTCCTTTTCGGGAGAAGCAATGGAAGCAATTGTTTCCTCGCAGGAAATTGCAGCCACCAATGGTGATATAAACCGACTGGAAAATGTTATTGCACAAATAGACACGAATGAAGCCTTGCTTGCAATTGGTGCAAGAATGCGGAGAAACCCGCAAGAACCGGTAAAATGGTCGGCAGAGAAAACCGCCTCTTACAATACCGGCCGTTACCATGGCCGTTCACGGGCGCGTTTTCACAAATTTCGCCTGCGTGTACCGGCGGGGGAAAAATGGTCGCATATTGCAGGCTTCAATGTCGATTTTACAAGAGCCGGAAAAAGATGAGCTATAAAATCTATCTCACCGAAAACTGGCCTTATGAGCGGATGAAACGCTATAGCGGCGATCTCACAGAGGCGATGAAGAAAATCGCCCGTCGTTTTCCCGACGACATATCGTTTCAAACAATGGCAGAAGAAATTGCAAGTGGCGAGCGGCAATTATGGATCATTGTTGACGAGAAAGAAAACTTTGTAGCCTTCGTCACCTCGCATATCGAAATTCTGGCGAGCGGGAAAAAACGTGTCGAACTCCTCGAACTTGCCGGTCACGGCGGCGAGAAAATAGCCGATATGATCGAACCGATAGAAGAATGGGCAAAAACTATCGGCGCATCCGAAATTTGCCCCATCGGTCGCATCGGCTGGTCAAAAATCATGCGCGCACATGGCTATAGGCCAAGCGTGGTCAAATATCGAAAGGAATTGAACAATGGGCGGAAGTAGCGGAAAAGGCGCAAAAACCACACAAACGAAGACCGAGACATCAGCCCCGCCGGAATGGGCGGCACCACTCTTCAAGCGCTCGGCCAAGGATGCCATGGACCTTTATAATTCCGGTCAGGGTGGCAATGTTTATCAAGGCTCGCGGGTGGCCGATTTAAGTGACACAACAAAAAATGCCATTAGCGGGCTGGGAAACGCCACCGCCAATTATGGCAACAGCTATTTGCAAGGCCTTGCAGGCGGCAAAAATGCGAGTGGCCAGAACCTTGCCGATATGGCTTCAGGAAAAATGGTGGGGGGAAACAGTGCCTATAATCAGGCTTTACAAAACACACTTGATAACACCGCCAATACCATCAACAGTCAAATGAGCGGTGCTGGTCGTTATGGTTCGGGTGCCCATAGCGGTGTTCTGTCTCGACAATTAGGACAGGCTGCAACAACGGCACTTTCCAACCAGTATAATCAGGATGTTGGAAATATGCTCAATGCCAATGAACTTATCGACAGGGCAAACAATAACCAGCTTTCGGCCGCAAGCAATTATTTTCAAGGGCAAGGCAATAATCTTCTCAATGCTTTGAAAGGCGGCACAATCCTTGACCAGAACAACCAGCAAAAACTTGATGCGGCGCGTGACCAATGGAATGAAGAAGATAATCGTGGCTGGAACCGGCTTGCCATGCTTTTAAGTGCGGCTCAAGGTGCTGCCGGAAATTACGGAACGTCAAGCGGAACGCAAACAACAAAACAACAGAATGGTGCGCTCACCACAATAGGAAACGGTTTGGGGGCGCTGTCATCGCTTTTTGGTCTTTCGGACCAACGCACAAAAGAAAATATCCGCTATGCGGGCAAACGCAACGGCTACAATGTCTATGATTTCAACTATATCGGAAGGGCTGAACGCTATCGCGGTGTTATCGCGCAAGAAATCCTTAAAACCGACCCCGATAAAGTTGTGACCCACCCCGAAAGCGGATTGTTAATGGTCAATTACAACAAGCTCGGATTT
>CAMLLT010000227.1 GCA_946480935.1 uncultured Bartonella sp.
TAATTTTTGCTGCCAGAAATATTTCATTTTCAGTCTAGAAACCTCGTGATTGCGATACGCCATAGTACGCGTATTTTTTCGTACAACGTGGTTAATAGATGATTAACATAATAAAAAGTATTTTTAGATTACAACCCCCATTTTTGAAGCTTTTTTGGCTCTTTAAAGACAACTTTTCCGCACTGAAAGACAATTATGCAACAGTAAATGACGTGGTGCGTGGCTTTTAGTGGGCAAATTTCACCCAAAACTTCAAACGCCTTAACAAGGTCGAGCCGAATCAATTAGCAGTTGAAAACACCATTAAGAATCGTCTTCCCGTTTATTATGGCAATTGCCTCGCTTATACTTGCACCACTCCTCCCCACATCGGATTTTTAATCTGCTATTTCATTATTTTATGTTCGATTTATTGGTAGATTCCAGTGTAAAGTACAACAGTAGAACGTACCATTATTACTTTGGCACAGATATTGTTAAGGTTAATTTATGAACAAGATTGAGCGATTTATCCAATATACATGTTTAATTGCAGTGGTTTTAAGCGTGTTTTACATGTTGTCTTCCTTTTATACATCAGTGCAGGCAAGCACCCCCCAGATCGTGAATGAACAGATTGATGATACAGCGCCTAAAGCTTACATTTATTTCAAACATGCCGCCCCTGCTGTTTATCATTTGGCGTATAAAATTGAACGACAAGACCCCATAACAGTGGACGAGGTGAAAGCCCTGCCGGAAGGCAGTCTCAATGCTCGTTATGAAGGTGAAATCACCTTGCTGTATTTTGCGCTTGATCAATATAATCTACAGGCCATTGATGCCTTATTGGCTGGTGGTGCAGACCCTTATATGATTGATCAGCCCTCAACCGGTTCAGAACGCGATTTTACCTATTATATGGGGGCCACGAACATGTCTTCCCAACCCCACCTTAGCGTCAAGTTCAAGACAGACCTGATTAAAATTTATCTCAAAAACGGTGGTGACCCAAACCACCACGGGTTACTCAGAGGAGGAGAAGTACCGTTTATTATTCATGTTGCCTTGATGCACAATTTTGACGGGGTAGAGCTTTTACTCAAAGCGGGGGCGAACCCATTGGCTTATGATAATCAAGGTTATTCAAATGCAGTCTTGGCATTAGCTCTCAGTGAAGATGAGCGAAGTAGCAAATTGGTGTGTGATATCGTATGGCATGGTGCTTTTGACTTTGCTTCAGATAAAGCGGTATCGGATATTTTTGTTGCTTTAGGCATGTCCGGCCCTGATAATCCAAAGCGTGAAGAACTTTACAAAAAATTGGCTATGCGCATTTTGAAATATCATCCTGAGTTTAAAGACAATTACAATACAAAAATGATCTTTGGTGGGCCCACTCCTTGGAAGGATATTTTAGCTTTTGATGACAAGAAACTGTGCGATGGCCAATGAACAAACACAGGTGCATGGCAGTATAATCCACAATTATTGTAAGATGCAGGCCGCTTATTTATGCAAGCTGATTTATAAAGACCCGCCGGGAAGTGAGCCATTTGACACAAATTGGCCAGACAAAATCAATGAAGCAGAAAAAAATTGGGAGGTCTGGGAAGATTTTGATCAGAAGAATGATTACGGCTTTATAGCGCGTTTGTATAAGCCTAAAGGTTATAAGGCAGATAGCGAAAAATGACGGGAACATATGTGGCAGAACCCCATGGGAAATATTCGCGACAAATCTCGTAAAACGGTTTTAATCCGAAAAATTATTTTATCCCATCCCGATGTGAAATTGTCCGGAAAACCGGAAAATAACAAGAGCCATAACATATATGGCTCTTTCAATTCGATTCATGACAGCTACACGCAGTTTCTGATCTTGACCTTTACTTGACCAAAACCAAAAACAGGCGGGGAAAGCGTAACAGCACTTTGCCGTCATATTGCGTCGGATAGAGTTTTTTGATGCGTTCCAGATAAAGTGCCAGATAATCCTGTTTTTCTTGCTCGTTGAGTGGTGCCAGAAATGGCCGTAAAGCCGCACCTTTAACCCAGTCAACGATTGCTTCATGATTTTCCATAATCGGATTATAGATTGTCTGCCAGAGATCAATATAATGGACAAGCGGTTTTAATGCGTCATAATAGACCGAGACATTCGGCAATTTTTCGCGTGCCACCGAACCGATGCGATCATTCCACCTTTTGTCTTCCGCCACGTGAATCATTGCTCGATGAAGCGGCTCGAACAAATTATCCGGCATTTGTACAGCAAGCGCTGCACCGTTTTTCATAGATGATACAAGGCGCTTCATCTGTTCGATATGATCAGGCAACCATTGGAAGACTGCATTCGAAAACAACAGGTCAACATCTGCATCTGGCGACCATTTTTCGATATCCTGAACCGTAAATTCGATTTTCGGCAAACGTTTCTTGGCATTGGCAATCATATCTGGAGAAGAGTCAAAACCGGTTATTTTTGCCTTTGGCCAATGTTCACACAAAACTTCGGTAGATGTACCCGGACCACAACCGAGATCGACAATGTTTTTAACCTCTTTCAGAGGGACAGCATTAGCGAGGTCATGTACCGGCCTCAAACGTTCATCCTCGAATTTCAAATATTGTTTTGCTGACCAATCTTGCATCGGTATTCTCCATTGTCTCATCTATGCAGTGAGATAAGTTTATCACTTTTCGGGTTCAAGACACCCCTAAAGTCAAAAATTCTTTCTATCTTACTATCCCGCTTATATGATTTTTCACATAGTCTTTTCCTGGCGTCAATCGTTGTAAGATCATGGGGCGCATCCCGTTTCAGCATTACACTATCGCAGCCAAATGTGGCCCCTACTTTTTAAAACACCTCTTTCCGGTCATTGACATGGCTGGATTTGCCCAATTTCCCAATTACCCAATTGACTTTCCGCTCGAACTTTATGTTCCATCTGTTCTTTGAAGAATTTTGCGCCTTCTCATCCATCTGACAAAGCAAGGATATAGCAATCGGACAAGCTCGCTGGTTAAGTGCGGTATTCGCTAACAATGACTTTCCGCTGTTAGATCTGGCATCTAATTCCCCTACCCCCTATCTATTGTTATAAATAAGCCTTGAAGCAATATGCCGAGCAAAGCCCCTCTCCCTATGCAATCGTCAGATGATATTTAATAAAAAATTTTGGCTTCATAAAAAAAAGCGGAAGTGACCTCCGCTTTTCAAAATTTCGAATTGGCAAACCGTGTTTTTAGCACGGTATTTTGACCGGAATGGTCAAGTTAACGCGTTAAGCGTTTATAGGTAACCCGTTTCGGATTGACCGATTCAGGTCCCAGACGGCGTATTTTATCGGCCTCGTAATCTTCAAAATTGCCTTCGAACCATTCGACATGGCTATCTCCTTCGAAAGCCAACATATGCGTTGCCAGACGGTCAAGGAACATACGATCGTGGCTGATAACAACGGCGCAACCTGCAAAATTTTCGAGCGCCTCTTCGAGCGCCGCCAGCGTTTCAGTATCCAGATCATTGGTCGGCTCGTCAAGCAATAGCACATTGCCGCCTTCTTTAAGAAGTTTCGCAAGATGCACGCGATTTCTCTGGCCACCCGAAAGATTGCCAACCTTTTGTTGCTGGTCGCTTCCCTTGAAATTGAATGCACCGCAATAGGCGCGGCTGTTCATCTCATATTTGCCGAGTTTGATGATGTCGTTACCGCCGGAAATTTCTTCCCAGACTGTTTTATTCGGGTCGAGTGCGTCACGGCTTTGGTCAACATAGCTCATTTTCACTGTGTCGCCGATACGAATTGTTCCCGAATCCGG
>CAMLLT010000228.1 GCA_946480935.1 uncultured Bartonella sp.
CCGACACCCTTGACTTTCGGCGAGCCACCATAAACTTGCGGTTCTTCAAAAATCGGAATGGCATAGGCTTGATCAAGAATATAATCGGTTGCTGCAATAAGTTCCGCATTGCGTTTGACCGGATCGGTCTCTGCCGAAATGTCTTCCAGTTGCTTGTTCAGTTTATCATCAACGAAGCTAACCACTTTGTCGCTCAGACCACCTTTTTGTAAGAGTGCATCACGATTTTTGGGATAAAACAGGCTTTTTAAAACATCGGGGTCGGCGCGTCCGACCATATGCGGCATAACCGGTGTTTTTTGCGGATCGAGATTGTCAATCACAGCATTGGTTCCGTCATAGGCTTTGACACTCAAAATAACACCAACGCGCTTCCATTGCTGGGCAATCAATTGCAACATCGCTTTGCTTTGTGGTTGTTGGACGGCTTCATAAGCCCCAAGAACAAGCTTTTTTCCGTCTTTTTCACGAATACCGTCCGGTCCTGTTTTGAAACCGGCTTCGTCAAGAAGCGCCTCGGCTTTTGCCTGATCGAATTGAAGTTTTGCACTTTGGTCCGAGTAACCGAAAGCATTATGTGCCATAATCGACGTTGCCAAAGGATAATTCGAAGAATAAAGCGTTTTGAGAATTTCCGGCCTGTTGGTTGCATAACGGAGTGCCTGTCTTACTTTCAAATCGCTGACAAGCTCATTATCGGGGCGGAACATAATAGAATTGTTGATGCCGCGCGTACCCTCCGAATAAACGATGTTTCCCGACTTTTTCACGCGGTCTTCGTCATAGGCTTGCAACTGCCGGATAAAATTGGCTTGTCCGGCAATCAATGCACCGATACGCACACTGTCTTCCGGAACAGTCAGATATTTCAATTCGTCGAGATAAGCGCGCCCCTGATGCGCCGATTTTTCCGGCGCCCAATTATAATCCTTGCGAACCTTCAAAACAATTTCTTTGCCGAGTGTTTCACTGTCGACATAAAATGGTCCTGTGCCGATAATTTTGGTTGCATTTCCCATAGCATCAAAGGAAAGAGCCAATGTTTTCGGTGAGACAATGCCGGAATTGATCGTTGAAGTTGCCTGTAAAAAGCCCGGTGAAGGACGCTTGAAATAGAACCGCACAGTCAAGGGATCAACAACTTCACTATGATCGTAATTGTTTACCACCTCTGAAACCGGTTGATGCAAATCCTTATTGCCAAGGCCATAAGTGTCGAAGTTTTTGGCAACAATTGTAGCATCTAGCGGAGTACCATCAGAAAAGGTGACTCCCTCGCGCAATTTGAATTCATAAACCGTTTTATCGTCATTGAACGACCATGATTTTGCAAGCCATGGTTCGATTTCGAGTGTTTGCGGGTTCTGATAGGTCAACCGATCGGTTATCTGGTTTAAAATTCCGCCATTTGTATAGGTACCGGCAAGAGGTGAATAAAGATTGGTATGGACCTGCTTGTCGAGATAAATCAGTGTTCCACCTTCTACCGGTTCTTCTGCTTTAAGCGCCGACATGCCAACAGAAAGGACAGAAACAACAGATGAAGCAATAAGCAATTTTTTTATCAAATTTTTCATTTCGGTGCAGTCCTTCGGTTTGTTGCGCCTTTTGTATTCCCGACTTTCGCAATCAGTAATTTTCGACTTTTCTCATCATCACTCATTGCTGGTTTTCTTGCCGTTTGTTTTCTTAGCTGGTCGGCTTACTTTTCACCTGAAGAAAATCGGTTTTGCTCAAACCAAATTTGTCCTTTTCAAGCGCTTGTCCACGCGGCCAGCTGGCAAAAATTCACTTCCGCAAGAATAAAGCTTCAATTGATTTTTTGAACGGATGCGACTTTTGAACTTTTCAAAAACTTAAAAAATTATTCTTATTTTCTGAAACTGGTTGGAAATTAATACTCGTAAAAAATCGCAGTCATGGAAATTTAAAAATGCCATTTCCGATTGTTTGGTCCGAATAATTTGCCAAACTTCTTCACATATCCATCAGCGCTTGCAAATTAAAAAGCCGTTAATTGCGAAAAGCCGATTTTACCGCATATCTTTCTGAGATTTAGCGGAAGGATAGGTATTTTTTGGGCTCTGAATTCCGTTTTGTAAAATTGATAGCTTGATCTCTCACCCCTCACAGTCCCGAATTCTTTTTTAAATTCATGTGCAGTTTCGTCTTTGAAGCTCCGGCCCCTTACGTGATTTTCGAAGTTTCAATCCGATAACACTGGCAGATCAGCCAATATTTTTTAAAAAACCGCAAAGAGTGAGGAAATTTTATCCGAAAATAATGGAATTCAGTGTAAACTTGGCTCGGCGGCGCGAGCGGCGATATGCTAGTTTTTGAAAAAAACAACGCAGGATAAAATAATGTCTCACTCCGCCAAAGCTCAAAAAACCGGCATTGCTGAAAAAAATACCAAAGTTAGAGAAACCGGTAAACAGGCCGAAGCGCCAACATCTGCGAAAACAGCATCGCGGGGTCATGCTATTCACCCCGTAAAAGGGATAGACCATGCTTTTATCCTGGTAAATAATCTTGGAAAAAGTGCGCAAAGTTTTCGCCAATTGGGCTTTACTTTGTCGCCGCGTGGTCTTCACAGTAAAGAGCAAGGAACAGCAAATTATACAGTTATGTTCCAAAATGATTATTTCGAACTTTTGGGAATTGTTGAAGAAACCGCGGCCAATCGGCAGAAAAAACAGGACCTCGAAAATTATGGCGAAGGCCTTTATGCGATTGCCGGACGCATCGACAATGCGTTAGCGGCTGCTCAAAGTCTTACTGAATTGGGGTTTGGTGTCACAGAGGTCCAGAATTTTTCAAGACCGGTTGATCTAGCGGGAGGAAAACAAGGCTTGGCGGCATTTTCAACCGTCGCATTCAAGAAAAATGAAGTTCCGAACGGACAGGTGTTTATGTGTGAACACAAAACCCGCGATATGGTTTGGCGCTCTGAATTGATGACCCATGAAAATGGTGCCATTGCGCTCCAATCCGTTATTCTTCTATCATCCGAACCGGAAAAAACTGCAAAACGCTATGAACGTCTTTTCAAAGACGGAAAAATAGCTGAAAATGACGGAGAGATCGTTGTATCGACAGGACCAAATTCGGCAATCATCCGTATAATTCCGAAAGGGGCCGACAAGCGTCTCTCTTCCGGTTTCGAAATTGGAAAAGTAGCAAAATATGCTTATGCAGGCCTTGGCATTTTTGTAAAAAATCTGGATGATACAAAAACTGTTCTCAAGAAAAATGGCATTACTTTTGCAGATAGAAGCGAAAAAACGATTGTCATTCCCCCACAATTTGCTTCGGGGGCAATCATTGAATTCACAGAAAAACAATAAATTCTCGAGCTCGTCAAAGACATATTACGTTCGGAACGCCTTGCTTTATCAATAAAAACCGTTCCGGATGATGATTTGTTTTCAATAACGAATTCTTTATCACGTCTAAGCAAGTTCTAAGGAATATCGAATGCTTTTAAAGCTCGTTCTCTGGTAGCCGGTTGTGCTTGCGCGAATCTGCACGAGGTATAATCGATATTTGCCGGCATTGCCGGAGTGTTTTTTAAGGGGGGTAGCAGGAGGCTCGCTACCCACGCGACAGAATTTACAACGGAAAATTGCCTTATACGAAAACTTGCCGGTTTTTATATCAATGCAGGAAAAAATCAAACCGGTCGCGCTTTTTCCGTCTTACTTTTCCTATGAACACTCAAATGTCGCGGACAAAGTCTCTTGACAAGGATTACAAAATATTTAAGTTGATAAAAAATATCATGTATTTTT
>CAMLLT010000229.1 GCA_946480935.1 uncultured Bartonella sp.
TGAAGATCATCAACGGCTTCATTGGTGATTGATGCAGTTACAATCGGTCCGCCTATGTCGATCTGGATATGGGCGGTGGTTGCACCTTTCTTGATGGCGACAATTTTACCTTTAAGAATATTACGTGCACTAATTTTCATTCCTCGGTTTCCTTTCCGGTTAAGGTTTATTTATAACCATCTGGGTTCTTGACCTGAAAATTCCACATATCCACGCACATTTTTTCCAAATCTTTTTCGGCTCGCCAGTGAAGTTTATCAAATGCCGTCGACGGATTGGCGAAAAATTCCCCAATATCGCCGGGGCGTCTTGGGCCGACTTCATAATTTATTTTCTTGTTAGATATATGTTCAAATGCCTTTATAACATCCATCACGCTATAACCGCGACCGCGTCCGAGATTGATAACATCACAACCGGGATGTTCCAAGGTCTTCAAGGCTCGTAAATGCCCCTCTGCCAAGTCACTCACATGAATATAATCACGCACTCCGGTTCCATCTTCTGTGTCGTAATCATTTCCCCATATCATGACTTTATCGCGTCTTCCCGATGCAACCTGAGCGATGATCGGCATAAGATTATTTGGAACGCCCTTGGGATCTTCCCCAATCAATCCGCTTTCGTCTGCCCCTACCGGATTGAAATAACGAAGAATGGAGAATGCCCAGCTCGGGTCGCTTGCGTAAAAATCACGCAGCATATTCTCTACCGTCAATTTCGTGCGCCCATAGACACTCACCGGATTGAGCGGATGTTTTTCATCATAGGGCAAATATTTTGGAGGGCCATAAACCGTGGCTGTTGATGAAAAGACCAGTTTTTTCACACCGGTCGACTTCATAGCTTGCAGCAAACGCAAACTTCCAACCACATTGCAATCATAATAGAGATCCGGTTTTTTTTCCGATTCGGCAACAGATTTTAAGCCGGCAAAATGGATGACCGCATCGCATTTATGGTGTTCCAAAACATATTCGACAAAACTGCGATCGCGTACATCACCTGACTCGTTCGTCGGCGCACGTCCTGTGAGCTTCTCAATTCTGCGTAATACTTCCGGATGACTATTGCCGAAATTATCAAGAATAATAACGCGATAGCCGGCATTCATAAGTGCCACACAACAATGCGAACCTATGTAACCCGCGCCGCCAGTCACCAAAATATTCATAATGCAACCTATAGACCACAAGACATGTGACTTTTATGAAAGAATTCTTTATCACTGACAAGCTGTTGAATGGAATAAATTATTGCATTTTTTTAATATGTGAAAGATTTTTCGCCATGGAACCATCACACAATATTAGCCGCCTGATCGAAATTATGAGAGCACTGAGAGATCCTGAAAACGGTTGTCCTTGGGACAAGAAGCAGGATTTCAAATCCATAATCCCTTACACTGTCGAAGAAGTTTACGAAGTTGCCGACGCAATCGAACGAAATGATAAATATGATCTTTGTGAAGAGCTCGGAGATTTGCTGTTGCAAGTTGTATATTATGCCCAAATGGCCGAAGAAGAAGGCAGTTTCAACTTTGGAGATGTTGTCTATGCTATAACGAAAAAGATGATACGTCGGCATCCCCATGTTTTTGGATCTCCTGAACAGAGAAAGATGGGACTTATAAAGGGTGAATGGGAGCGCATAAAGAAAGAAGAAAAAGCAGAAAGGAGCGAGAAGCGAAAATCGGCAAACCTTCCAGATTACACTCCGAAAGGCTATCTCGCTTCCGTAAAATCCGCCCAGCCATTGGAAAAGGAAGCTATTGCGTTACAACAGCGAGCTGCAGAAGTCGGATTTGACTGGACAGACCCCGCCCCTATTTTTCAAAAAATAGACGAGGAAATAAATGAACTCAAAGACGCTCTTCAATCCAAAAATGAAAAAGACATAGAAGACGAATTCGGCGATGTTTATTTCACACTTCTCAATCTTGCAAGACGACTTGGTGTCTCGCCTCAAACAGCATTAAAAAAAGCGAACCAAAAATTCCGCTACCGTTTCAACTTTATTGAAAATGAGCTAAGCAAAAATAACAAAAGTCTGAACGATGCCTCTCTCGACGAGATGGAAAAACTCTGGAACGAAGCCAAAGTTGAAAGCCGTCAAAAACAACAGAATCCCCAGTAAGCAAAATTCCCAGAAAAAAATTAACAGTAACTATGACTGAACGCTTTTTCTCGATGATGCAAACGTTTTATTGATATCAAATTTTGTGAATAAGTGCGAAACGCAATGAAATTCACCCTGTAGCGTGATCAAATTGCGATCGGATCAGAACAATTGATTTCGCAATTCTTGTTACTTCCGGGCAACAGCCAAATCAGCCTGGGTTGCCGGACGAATTTCAACGGACATTCCACAACCACAAGCAGAGGTCTGATTGGGGTTATTAAAAACAAATCCGGTATGCAAAGTGGTTTTTTCAAAATCGATCTGTGTGCCCAGCAGGAACAGGGTCGCTTCACGAGATACAAAAACCCGCGCACCATCATCTTCGGCAATATCGGCATTCTCGACAAGAGATTTTGCGAGGTCGACAGTATATTCCATACCTGCGCATCCACCCTTTTTTACGCCCACAACGATTCCACATGCATCGTTATTTGCCATTATGTCACGAATGCGCTCTTTGGCAGCATCTGTCATTGTAATTACTGAAAATCCGGCCATAGATTGCTTGTTCCTTTTAAATTCCGATTGCTAATCTGGTGTTTCAATCGTCTCGCGTCAAGATTTAATCACGATTTTCGGAAAATCGGGTTCAATCTTTGAATACCAATATAAAAATTTTGGTGCTAAGATTAATCTAACGAAAAATTCTATGAATAAAATTTGATCAAATTGATGCGTCGTTTTATTATTTTTTGTCTTACAATTTTTAGCATTTCGACATTTGTTCCAGCCTCTCACGCTGCTGATATCGAAAATGGGAAGATCCTTTTCAAACGTTGTGCCGCCTGCCATAATGCAGATAATCCCGACAATCGCATCGGTCCGACACTGCAAGGCATTATCGGGCGAAGAGCCGGCACACTTCAGGGCTACCGCTATTCTCCTGCCATGATGAATGCCGGTCAAAATGGCCTTATCTGGAATAGAGAGACACTTATAACCTATCTTCATAACCCGCAAGGAATGGTAAAAGGAACGCGCATGGCCTCCATCCGCCTGAATAATGATTCGGATATTGATGACCTCATTGCGTATCTGAATTCGGTCTTGCCTGCTCCCGATAAAAAATAAACTTAATCGTCGTTAAGAATCCGACTTTTGCCGACCGGTCTATGTTTGTTCTGCACGTGACGACATTATTTGTTTTCGAGACAACGGCACAATTTTTATAATGATCAAAGATCAAATGAATTGTCTTTAGCTTGTCAAAAAACGCAGAATAAGCAATTGTCGAGTTCAAGCATTTTTGAACATGGATTTTAGATAAAAACCGAAATCGGTTTTTGCGGGAACGAGAACATCGCTTACAAAGATTTAAATGCCGGTGGAACGCAATTATGACCCTATAAGGTCAATAATCGGAGCCAAAAAAATTTATAGAAATCAGGAGAGAAACATAATTCGGGTTTCCATTAAATCCGCTTAAAACTACGAAATTGAATAACGTTTTAGCAATTTTGATCTTTTTTAAGAATTTTTCACTTGCCTTTATAACGCTAGTATTTTAGGCCTTCTTCACGGTTCGGAGCGTAGCGCAGTCCGGTAGCGCACTTGACTGGGGGTCAAGGGGTCGTGGGTTCGAATCCCGCCGCTCCGACCATTCTTC
>CAMLLT010000230.1 GCA_946480935.1 uncultured Bartonella sp.
TCGAGACGGTTTCCGGATTGCAATTGACCATAATGGCTTCATAGCCGGCATCATGGAGTGCAAAAGCCGCATGACAGCAACAATAATCGAATTCGATACCCTGTCCGATACGATTTGGTCCGCCACCAAGGATAACAACCTTTTTCCTGTCGGAAACATTGGCTTCCGAACGCATTTTTCCGGCAAAAGGAACTTCGTAAGTCGAATACATATAGGCTGTGGGCGAGGCAAATTCGGCAGCGCATGTATCAACGCGCTTATAAACCGGCTTTACATTAAGTTCATGACGCGCTTTTGTAACCTCTTCGGTTTCAAGACCGGTAATGCTGCCAAGTCTTGCATCGGAAAAGCCCATGGATTTGAGCATGCGGAAATTCTCCGCATCCTTCGGCAGGCCCTGTTCGCGCACACGCTGTTCCATGTCAACGATCGAGGCAATCTGTTCAAGAAACCACGGGTCGATTTTGCTGATCTGGTGGATTTCGTTTAATGGCATGCCCATGCGCATGGCCTGCGCAACATAGCGCAAACGATCAGGCGTTGGTGTGCCGATAGCGGCACGGATAGCGTTTTTCTCATCACCTTCTGCGTGTTCGGGAATAGAGATTTCGTCAAGACCGGTTAAACCGGTTTCAAGTCCACGCAAGGCTTTTTGTAAAGATTCCTGAAAAGTGCGGCCAATGGCCATAACTTCACCAACCGATTTCATCGCTGTTGTCAAAGTATGAGAGGCGCCGGGGAATTTTTCAAAGGCGAAACGCGGGATTTTGGTAACAATATAGTCGATTGACGGCTCAAACGAAGCCGGTGTGGCTCCGCCGGTAATGTCGTTTTCCAATTCGTCCAATGTGTAGCCGACAGCCAGTTTTGCGGCAACTTTGGCAATCGGAAAACCGGTCGCTTTCGAGGCAAGGGCGGAAGAACGCGAAACACGCGGATTCATTTCGATCACAATCAAACGGCCATTTTCCGGATTGACGGCAAATTGCACGTTGGAACCGCCGGTCTCGACACCGATTTCGCGCAAAACCGCAATCGAGGCATTGCGCATCATCTGGTATTCTTTGTCGGTCAAAGTCAAAGCCGGTGCGACTGTAATCGAGTCACCGGTATGAACGCCCATAGGGTCAAGATTTTCGATCGAGCAGACGATGATGCAATTGTCCTTTTTGTCGCGAACAACTTCCATCTCGAATTCTTTCCAACCCAGAACACTTTCTTCAATAAGAACTTCTGTGGTTGGCGAAGCTTCAAGCCCGCGTTCGATAATTTCATAAAATTCCGAACGGTTATAGGCAATGCCGCCACCGGTTCCACCCAGTGTGAAAGACGGGCGGATAATTGCCGGAAGTCCCACAACATCAAGAGCTTGACCGGCTTTACCGGTTGCATGGGAAATATAACGCTGTTTTCTGTCGCCTTCGCCCAAATGCCAATCATGTTCGAGTTTTTCAAGCGCTTTATCAAGCTCGTCACCTTCAAGTTCGGCCTTGAGCTTGTCGCGCATTGCGTCGTGGCGTTTGCGATCTTCTTCCTTGATTTCGGTTGCATTGGCAAGCATGGATTTCGGTGTTTCAAGACCGATTTTTGCCATGGCTTCACGGAACAATGCACGGTCTTCGGCTTTGTCGATCGCCTTGGCATCAGCCCCGATCATCTCGACATTATAACGATCGAGAACACCCATACGTTTTAGCGATAAAGCTGTATTCAAGGCAGTTTGCCCGCCCATAGTGGGAAGCAGCGCATCCGGCTTTTCGCGGGCAATAATTTT
Organism: uncultured Bartonella sp.; assembly: GCA_946480935.1. Taxonomy (GTDB): domain Bacteria; phylum Pseudomonadota; class Alphaproteobacteria; order Rhizobiales; family Rhizobiaceae; genus Bartonella. The sequence continues at coordinate 1,775 of CAMLLT010000230.1, forward strand.
GGCAACAACTTCCGGTGTTATAGGCTCGATATAAGTGGCATCGGCAAGATCAGGATCTGTCATAATTGTCGCCGGATTGGAATTGACCAGAATGATCCGGTAGCCTTCTTCCTTCAAGGCTTTACAGGCTTGCGTTCCCGAATAGTCGAATTCGCAGGCTTGACCGATGACAATAGGTCCCGCACCGATGATGAGAATGGATTTTATATCTGTGCGTTTTGGCATGGCAGCATCCTATCGCAAACACCCGCACAGGAAAAACTGGCAGGTTCAACATTTCTTTTTTTAAGGCTAAGCCTGCCTTATAGGTAAAGTCGGCGTGAAAGTAACCCCCTAAATTTTGCTTTTCCTATTTTTTTTTGCTTTACTGTCAGGGGGAGCCTTCTCTTCCTGGAGGAAGAAGTTATATGCTTCTCAATAAATTAAGCGCGAGGAGTGGCTTATGCGGTGGGAAGGTGGAAGACAAAGCGACAATATTGAAGATCGTCGCGGCGAAGAAACGAACGGTGCAAGTCCGGTTTTTCGAACAGGTTTGAGCGGCGTCGGTTTTGCCTTGTTGTCGCGTGGCGGTTTCAAGGGAATTCTTGTTCTTGTTGTTATTTTTCTGGGGCTTAGCTTCTTCGGCTATAGTCCGACACGTTTTCTATTCGGCGATGGAGCCTTGGTGAATGAACATAGTGCGTCATCGAGCGCAGCAAAAGCGCCGCGTCAAACCAATGACCGGCGCAGCCTTTTCATTGCAACAGTTCTTGCCGAAACAGAAGATACGTGGGGTGATATATTTCGTCGACATAATGCCAAATATAAACCACCAATACTCGTGCGGTTTTCCGGCACTATCGAATCGCCATGCGGACTTGCAACGGCAGCTGTCGGGCCTTTCTATTGTCCTGCCGATCAAAAGCTTTATCTCGATGACGAATTTTTCGACAAATTGGCAACCCATTTCGGCGCACCGGGGGAATTTGCGCAAGCTTATGTTATTGCGCATGAAGTCGGCCACCATGTCCAGAATTTGACCGGCGTTCTTGACCGGATGAATAAAGCGAGGGCGCGTGCCGATACCTCGACTGCCAATGCGCTTTCGGTCAAAATAGAATTACAGGCTGATTGTTATGCCGGTGTCTGGGCGCATTCAACCGAGGATAACGGAATTCTTGAAGAAGGTGATATCGGCTATGCATTAAATGCGGCGGCAAAAATCGGTGATGATACGCTGCAAAAACAAACACAGGGTTATGTTGTGCCCGATAGTTTCACTCATGGAACTTCCGCACAAAGAGTGAATGCTTTCAAAACCGGCTATCAATTGGGCAAAATGGAATCATGTGACGGATTTTAAAAATCCACGTTTCGGAGATTTCGTGAAATCGAAAGACTTTCTATTCAACATTTTTGTGCTGTCTTCCAGACACGGTCATTATCATTCAATTATCGCATGTGCGTTCATGGGTATTGCGTGTCTTGCATAAAGTGACCGGCATAAATTGCAGGGTGGTGAAAATAGCAAGCAACCATCTTCACCTGAACGTCACCCGAGGGGAGGCTTTAAAAAATTTGTGTGCACGTCTGTGTTTTGCCTTTCGGCAAACATGGCCTTCTAGAACCTTCTAAAAAAGCCAAAAATATTCGTGAAAATATTTCCGGTTCAAACATTTGCAAAGTCTTGATCTTTTACGAAATAGTATAGAGAGTCCAATGAGGCGCGTTTTTTTACTTTTCTATTTCTGTTAATAGTCCTATTAGGCATTTCTTGTACAAGCACGGAAATTCGTCATGTCGCAAAGTCTCGATGCCAAATTTGTTCACAAGGGACTTGTTCTGGTCTTCATCACTCTGTTACTGGATATTATCGGCATTGCGATTATTGTGCCGGTTATGCCGGAATATTTAAGCCAATTGACCGGCGATAGTATCAGCCGTGCTTCGGTTGATGGCGGTTTTCTGCTGATGGTCTATTCAACCATGCAGTTTCTGTTTGCCCCCTTTATCGGCAATCTTTCCG
>CAMLLT010000231.1 GCA_946480935.1 uncultured Bartonella sp.
TCAAAATCTCCGCGGTCAATCAGCTTTAAAGCGGCATAGAGTTGGTCGGTAAAAAATGCGCTACGGCGACAATCATAAGCAAGGGTTGCGACGGCCGATAAGGTATGTTGTTTCCCCATATAGGAACCGAAACTTGTTTCCATGCCCCAAATGGCAATAACCGGACCGGAGGCAACACCGTATTTTTTCTCAAGCCGGTCAAACAGTGCGGCATTTTGCTTTTTCATCACTCTGCCACGGGCAACAATAGTTGATGAACCGCGTTTCTTCATGAATTGGTCAAGGGTCAGTTTGAAACTTTTCTGACCACGATCTGCATTGATTGTTGCTTGTGCATAATGCACATTGTTCAAAGCGGCTATGCCACGTTTGCCAATTCCGTTTGCTGCTGCTTCCTGCTTGGTTGCCTCTACCCAGTTTTCAAAACCGGCTGAAGTCGTTCCGCATTTTGGAGCTGCAAGGGCAACTCCTGTGGTTGCGGCAAATGCCAAGCCGATAAAACCGGCCTTTATCGCGCTTTTACAAAACATACGAGCTGTTCCTTCTCAAAAACCTGACCTTTTGCGGGTAAAATATTACTTATCGCTTATAACAAGTTGCCCCCGAAACCAAGTGGGATTACACATTATTATATATTATGGTTACAGAATATGCTTTGACCTCGATGCTTCAACCTTGACAAAAGGTTCTTTTTGCTGTTTTAAGACGCTTTAAATCTGCGACAAGCTTATCAGACTTGGAGCCACCGACCGGGACCCGTAACGGTATAAAGAGATCCCGGAGGTCAACATCCGACAGCGCGATGCGCCCTCGGGTGCGTGTTTCGTTTGGTTCGGGTTTGTTGGCTTATTAAAGAGGTAGACAATGTTTGATTCCTTACAGGAACGTCTGGGCACTATTCTGAACAATCTGACAGGGCGGGGAAGCCTGTCGGAGCAGGATGTTGCAACCGCTCTGCGTGAGGTCCGTCGTGCGCTGATTGAAGCCGATGTTGCACTCGATGTTGTGCGCTCCTTTACCGACCGTGTCCGTGAAAAGGCGGTTGGAGCCAATTTGCTCAAATCAATCAAACCGGGGCAAATGGTTGTCAAACTCGTTCATGACGAGTTGGTGGAAATGCTTGGCACAGAAGGCATTTCCATAGACCTCAATGCACCTTCACCAGTTGTTATTATGATGGTCGGCCTGCAAGGTTCAGGTAAAACCACAACTTCGGCAAAAATTGCCAAACGTCTCACTGAAAAACAGAACAAAAAAGTTCTGATGGCGTCTCTTGATACGCGCCGTCCGGCGGCTCAGGAACAATTGCGCCAGCTCGGTGAACAGATTCATGTGCCGACATTGCCGATTATTGCCGGACAGACACCTGTCGAAATAGCTGCCCGCGCTGTTCAGGCTGCCAAACTTGGCGGTCAGGATGTTGTTATTCTCGATACTGCCGGTCGCACCCATATCGACGAGCCGCTTATGGTCGAAATGGCCGATATCAAGGCCAAATCCGCACCACATGAAATCTTGCTTGTTGCCGATAGTCTGACCGGTCAGGATGCTGTCAATCTTGCCCGTTCATTTGACGAGCGTGTAGGCATTACCGGTATCATATTGACACGTATGGATGGTGACGGGCGTGGTGGTGCTGCCCTTTCAATGCGCGCTGTAACCGGCAAGCCGATCAAGGCCATTGCAACCGGTGAAAAAATGGAAGCGCTGGAAGAATTCCATCCGCGCCGCATTGCCGATCGTATTCTGGGCATGGGCGACATTGTTTCGCTCGTTGAAAAAGCTGCCGAAACAATAGATCAGGAAAAAGCAGCCGCACTTGCCAAAAAAATGCAGAAGGGCAAATTCGACCTGAGCGATTTGGCCGAACAGCTCAAGCAAATGAAAAAATTGGGCGGCATGGGCGGCATTCTCGGCATGATGCCGGGCATCGGAAAAATGAAAGACCAGATTGCGGCTGCCGGTCTTGACGACAATCTTTTTAACCGCCAATTGGCCATTATTTCTTCCATGACCAAAGAAGAACGGGCCAATCCCGATCTTTTGAAACATAGCCGCAAGCAACGTATTGCCAAGGGGTCGGGTACCAATGCGGCCGACATCAACAAACTTCTCAAAATGCATCGCCAGATGGCCGATATGATGAAAATGATGGGCGGCAAAGGCAAAGGTGGTCTGATGCAGAAGATGATGGGCGGCATTGGCGCCAAATTGGGATTTGGCGGTTTGGGTGGTGGTCTTCCCGACCTTTCGTCGATGGATCCCAAGCAATTAGAAAAAATTCAGAAACAGGCTGAAAGTGCAGGCCTTGGAAACAAGCTTCCCGGTCTCGGTGGCGGGGCATTACCCGGACTACCTTCAAGCGGAACCAAATTCCAAGGGCTTCCCGGACTGCCGAAAAAGCATTGAAAAACGAAGAAACGTTGAAGATTATGAGTGATACAAAAATTCCTGAAGAGCTTTTGCAACTTCGTGAATCAATCGACAATTTTGATGCCGCACTTGTGCATATTCTTGCCGAGCGGTTCCGCTGCACCAAAGCTGTGGGAGTATTAAAGGCAAAATATGGTCTTCCGCCCGCCGATCCATCACGCGAAAAACGGCAGGTCGAGCGGTTGCGCAAGCTTGCTGAAGAAAGCCATCTTGATCCCGATTTTGCGGAAAAATTTTTAAATTTTATCGTCAAGGAAGTCATTCGTCACCACGAAGCGACAGCTTTGAAACTGAATTCAAAATAAGGAAACAATTCTGCCGGAACACGAAAGACCGGCGGCAAACCGATTGGTCAAAAGCCAAAACCGACAATAGGAGATAAAACATGTCGTTGAAAATTCGTCTGTCACGCGCAGGTTCAAAAAAGCGTCCTTACTACCATATCGTTATCGCCGATATCCGCAGCCCGCGTGATGGCCGGTTTATCGAACGTGTCGGTTTCTGGAATCCGATGCTTGCCGACGAGAATGATCGCGTAAAGATAGATAACGAGCGCATTCAATATTGGCTGGGTCACGGTGCTTTGCCGACAGATCGTGTTGCACGTTTTCTTGATGCTGCCGGTCTTTTCAAGCGCAAGCCCCGCAACAATCCGAATAAAGCGCAGCCCGGCAAAAAAGCTCAGGAACGTATTGCTGCTGCCAAACAGGCTGAAGAAGAAGCCAAAGCTGCCGCAGCTGCTCCTGCTGAAGAAGCAGCAGCCCAGCCGACAGAATAAGCTTTTAAAATCACAAGCTTTCGAGACTCTTGATAAGTCTGGAAAAGGAATTAAAAAACGGGCAGTTGATGCCCGTTTTTTGTTAGAATTTTTGCGTGGTATATAAACGTCGAATAGACTGATTTTTCCCTATTCTTCATTTTTATCGTGGGGGATAGCTTTAAAACCGGAATTCAATGCAACTACGGTTTTAATCCGGCAAGCGGCTAGCTTATGATCAACCATTTGCAGCAAGCAATTCGTAAAGTTTTTTAAAAAAGTGCGGAAACCTATCCGATCTCACCGGAAAGGCGGAAAAGCTTTCCATTCTGTCCGTTACAAAATAGAAATAATGACAGGGAAATCATTACGGGAAAATGTTTTTCTGATGAATTCAAGCGTGAAATAAAAATTGGTGAAACGCGAAGCAACAGCTTGTAATAGCCGGCTTTGAAAATTGGTTTAACAAATTATTTGGATACATATTAAAAGAGCAGTCTTGTTAAAAGAGCAATATCGCGCGAGATCAGCCAAGGTCGTGCGAAACAAGCTTAGGAGTTCAATAAAACCAGTTTTATTTGA
>CAMLLT010000232.1 GCA_946480935.1 uncultured Bartonella sp.
ACGGCAATAAGCCCGCCCTCGCCGCCGATTTTTGCGAGATCTTTGACAACCGATTGCGCGGCTTCTTCAAGTGTTTCTTTTCCCCAGCGGATACGGGCGTCGATTTCGTGCGCAGCGGCATAGCGGATGAAATATTCGCCATGTCCGGTTGCCGAAACTGCACAGGTTTTGTCATCTGCCCATGTACCGGCACCGATAACCGGACTATCGCCGACACGACCAGGGAACTTGGCAGTCATTCCGCCGGTCGATGTTGCCGCCGCCACATGGCCAAAAACATCACAGGCAACCGCGCCGACTGTGCCATGGCGCCGTGAAGGGTCATTTTCTTCCCCGCCATTGCGGCGGCGCTCCATTTCCTGTTCAAGCGCTTTCATGCGCCGTTCGGTGTAAAACCATTCGGCCGGTTTGATCTCAAGCCCGATCTCGCGGCAAAATTCATTGGCCCCTTCACCGGCAAGAAAAACATGTTCGGTTTTTTCCATAACAGCGCGGGCTGCAAGAACCGGATGGCGCGGCCCGAAAATTCCGGCAACGGCACCGGCATTCCGGTCGCGTCCGTCCATGATGGCGGCATCCATTTCCTGCGTGCGTTTGGTGGTATAAACAGCACCACGACCGGCATTGAAAAGCGGATCGTCTTCCAGTGCCATAACGGAAGCGGTGACCGCGTCAACGGCCGAGCCATTTGCCTTCAGCACAGCGCGCCCTGCCTCAAGTGCCAATGTCAGCCCATGACGATAGGCTTTTTCCTTTTCTTCCGTCATATCTTTCGAGCGCATTGTGCCGGCGCCACCATGAATGGCGATAACCGGTTTTACAGGAGACGACATTTCAAAGTCCTTTCAAAAAACCATTTCAGGCTATTTTAAAAAATAGAGTTCCGACGCCGGTCAATTGACGTCGATTTTGGGATCAAGCGCGTCACGCAAGCCATCGCCGAAAACATTGAAGGCCAAAACCGTAACGAAAATTGCAATACCCGGATAAAGGGTGAGGTGGTCGGCAACGCCCATATAGCTGCGCCCTGCTGCAAGCATTGCACCCCATTCGGAGCTTGGTGGTTGGGCACCAAGGCCGATAAAAGAAAGGCTTGCAGCGGTTAAAATAGACGTGCCGATACGCATGGAAAAATAAACAATCACATTGGGCAAGGTTCCGGGCAGCAAATGGCGCAATACAATCATATGATCGGAAACACCGATGGCGCGCGCTGAATCAATATAAACAGCCTTTTTCATCGAAAGCGTGGTACCGCGCGAAAGGCGGGCAAAAACCGGTACCGAAAACACTGCAACCGCATAAATCACATTGTCAATTCCCGGCCCCAGAATGGCAATGACGGCAATGGCAAGCAAAATGCCGGGAAAGGCAAACAGCACATCGGAAATGCGCATAATAAGCGAGTCAAGCACGCCGCCATAGTAGCCTGCAAGAATTCCCAGAAACACCCCGATAAGACCGCCAAGCGTAACCGATAGAAAACCGACTGCCAGAGAAATACGCCCGCCATAGATGATGCGGGTAAATATATCGCGGCCATATTCATCGGTTCCCGCCCAGTGGGCGGCAGATGACCCCTGCAAAATGGCATTATAATCGGCACTATTGGGATCAAGCGTCATGAATAAAGGAGCGAAAATAGCCGAGCCGATCAACAAAAGCAGAAAAACAAGTGCCACAATTGCCGCTTTCTGGCGCGCGAAACGGCGCAAAAATTCGCCGAAGGGCTTGCGCGTTGCCTCGGCAACAAGTGTATCGGATGAAGTGTTCGCACTCATGAGTAACGGATCTCCGGATTAACAAAAGCATAGAGAACATCAACCAGAAGATTGATAAGGATGAACTCTAGTGAAAAGAGTAAGATCAGCGCCTGAAGAACCGGATAGTCGCGATAGGACACTGAATCGATCAACAGTCTTCCAAGCCCCGGCCATGAAAACACTGTTTCGACAACAATCGAGCCACCAAGCAAAAAGCCGAATTGCAGACCCACCATGGTGATGACCGGAATAAGCGCATTGCGCAATGTGTGTTTCCATGTCACCAGACGTTCGGGAACCCCCTTGGCGCGCGCAGTGCGGATATAATCCTCACGCGATATTTCGATAAAGGCCGAACGCGAAAACCGCGCCATAACAGCAGCAACCCCGACGCCGAGTGTAAACGATGGCATGATAAAATGAAGTGCCGTTCCATAACCGCCGGTTGGCAGAAGGCCAAGGCGCACAGAAAAGAGATTGATCAAGAGAAGGCCAAGCCAGAAGACCGGAAATGAAATGCCTGAAACGGCCACAACCATACCGGTATAATCCTGCCAACGCCCTCTTTTGACCGCCGAAAAAACACCGATGAGTAGCCCCAATATGGTTGACCAGATCATCGAAAAAACGGTGAGCCAGACAGTTGGCATAAAACGTTCGCCAATTTCCGAGGAAACGGGTTTGCGGGTTTTCAAGGATTCGCCAAAATCACCATGAACGGCGTTTTCCACAAAGGTCACATATTGCGCCCATATCGGCCGATCAAGCCCAAGTTGCGAGCGCATGGCTTCCACTGTTTCCGCATCGGCATCAACACCGGCTGCAAGACGGGCAGGATCGCCCGGCAAAAGCCGCACAAAACCGAATACGATCAGTGATATGACAAAAATCACCGGTATGATGGAAAGCAGGCGTTTGATAATAAAAGCAAACATCGAAAATCCCGAACTTTAGAGTGAACGGCGCGAACACGCGCCTATTCTCCGTTATTATCCAGTTTAAAAACCCGTGTTCCAATTGCTAACCACGGGTTCAATTCAAAAAACTCCGTCTCAATCGGCAAACTTTGCATCTTTCAAAAGAAAACCGCCATCCGGCAATGCATAAACACCTTCAAGGTTCTTTGTTTTGCCGGAAAGCACGTCTTTCTGACCAAGGAATATCCATGGTGCATCCTGAAAGATGATCTTTTGCGCTTTGCCGTAAAGTTCGGCGCGTTTTGTGTCATCAGCCGTTTTGACGGCATCTGAAAGATCTTTGTCGACCTCGGCATTTTTATAATAGGCAACGTTGAAGAGATTGGGCGGGAAGCTTTCGCTCGAAAAAAGCGGGCGCATTCCGTAATCGGCATCCGCAGTTGATGCCGACCAGCCGCCAAACTGCATTTGCACAGTCGATTCTTCGGGTGTTCTTGCCCCCCAGACGCGGTCAGCCTCGACACCGGCTTCAAGCGGTGTAACATTCACTTTGATATTCACCGCCGCCAGTTGCTGCTGCAAAAACTGCAAACCGCGAATGACCATGGTGCTGTTTTTGCCAAAAATTTCGGTATTGAAACCATTCGGATAACCGGCTTCTGTCAAAAGCTGTTTGGCTTTTTCGATATTATATTCATATTGACCGACATTGGTGTAATATTTCAGGAGTGGCGGAATAGGTGATGTCGCCGGTTCGCAAAAACCGTTCATCACAACTTTGCAGAAGGCATTTTTATCAACTGCATAATTCATCGCCTGACGCACACGCACATCGTCAAACGGCTTTTTCATTGTGTTGATTGCCACATAATATTCCGCAATAGACGGTTCTTTGGTCACAACCAGATTGGGCATTTTTTGCGCAACGGCAAAAAGTTCCGGCGGAAAATCGGGAACGAATTGCACTTCTTGCGCCTGCAACATGGCAAAACGCGCACCATTTTCCGGAACCGAACGGATGGTGACACCATCAACGCCGACAGTGCCATTCCAGTAATGGTCGTTTTTTATGACTTCAA
>CAMLLT010000233.1 GCA_946480935.1 uncultured Bartonella sp.
GTAAAAATTACGCCGCAAGGTCCTACTCCATTGGAAAAAGCCGCACCGGATATCCGCAATAGATTAGCGAGGCAAAATGCCGCAAATGCTATGCGTGATAGTCATGATGCCATCGAAAATGCCCGCTTCGAAGGGGTGTCGCTTGATGAGCTCGCAAAACGATATAAGCTCAATTTACGGAAGATTACGATTGATTCAAAGGCCCAAACTCCTGATGGGCAAGCGGTAGGTGATCTACCACAACAATCTATGCTCGTTGATAATATCTTTCAGGCTGCCGAGGGAGCCGATCTTGATCCAATTGCGATCAATGGCGGAGGTTACTTATGGTATCGCGTAGACAAAGTAGTCAATGCCCGTGACCGAGCTCTGGATGAGGTTAAAGATAAAGTCATAGCTTTATGGAAAGTCGACGAAACACAAAGACTACTCGACGAGAAAGCGTCGAAACTGGAACAGGAATTGAAAGATCACAAAACGCTCGATGATTTGGCTCTTGAGCTTGGCGTGACGAAAAAGACAGCTTCTGGGCTTAAACGTGATGGTTCGGATGAAGTTCTGGGAGCGGATGGTATCAATGCGGCTTTCTCCGGTCCCAAAGGACATAGCGGTGTGTCAAAAGCTGCCGATAAGGAGCAACGTATTGTTTATCTTGTAACAGAATCGGTTGAGCCTATGAACACCGACCCCAAATCGCTCGAACCACGGCTAAAAACCAATATTGATGCTATGGTAGGAGCAGATCTCAATCTAGAAATTTTGGAACTCGCCAATGCGAAAGCACCTGTCAAAGCCAATGTCGAGAATCTTAAAGCGATAACCAATAACCTTCAGTGAGGATATCATGAGTGACCTGAAGCCTTTTATAAACAAGGTTGCAACAGGTGCTTCACTAACAAAAGATGAAGCCGAAGCGGCCTTTACAATCATGATGTCCGGTCAGGCAACTCCTGCCCAGATTGGTGGTTTTTTAATGTCGCTCAGGGTTCGCGGCGAAACCATTGATGAAATCACCGGTGCTGTTGCATCCATGCGTAAGAAAATGTTGCGTGTCGATTCAGTAGATGGAGCTGTCGATATCGTCGGTACCGGGGGAGATCAATCCGGTTCTTACAATGTTTCGACCGCTACGGCTTTTGTTGTGGCCGGTGCCGGAATTCCTGTAGGTAAACACGGAAACCGTGCATTATCGTCAAAATCGGGCGCTGCCGACGCTTTAGCGGCACTCGGGGTAAATATTGATGCCACGCCGGAAATGATCGGCCGCTGTATCCGTGAAGTAGGGTTAGGCTTCATGTTTGCGCCCACCCATCACTCGGCAATGCGTCATGTGGGACCTGCGCGTGTCGAACTTGGTACAAGGACAATCTTCAATATACTCGGACCGCTTTCCAATCCTGCCGGTGTTACGAACCAGTTGATCGGCGTGTTTTCACCCCAATGGGTTGTTCCTATTGCCAAAGTTCTTCAGGGACTTGGCTCGAAATCACTCTGGGTCGTTCATGGCAGCGGCATGGATGAACTGACAACAGCAGGCGAAACCGACGTTGCAGCTCTCAAAAACGGTGTCCTCACCACTTTTACAGTGACCCCAGAGGATGCCGGTTTGAAACGTGTTACAATGGCAGATCTCAAAGGTGGCGACCCGCAATATAATGCACAGGCATTGCGAGCCGTTCTTGAAGGGCAACACGGAGCTTATCGTGATATTGTTCTTTTGAATGCTGCCGCCGCTTTCATCATAGCCGGAAAAGCCGACACATTGAAACAAGGTGTCGAAATTGCCAAGCAAAGTATCGATCAAGGTAAAGCTAAGGAAAAGCTGGAACAATTGATAAAGGTTTCGAACGACCTTGGTGACAATAATGAGTGATATTCTAAAGAAAATTGAATCCTATAAACGTCAGGAAATAGCCAAAGCTAAAGAAGCTTTGCCGCTCGAAAACTTAAAAAAATTGGCTGCAAAGGCTGTTAAACCGCGCGGTTTTTATAAAGCCCTTAAAGCCAAGGAAGATAAAGGTCTTTTCGGTTTGATTGCCGAAATCAAGAAAGCGAGCCCTTCAAAGGGGCTTATTAGAGAAGATTTCGACCCGCCGGCACTTGCTAAAGCTTATGAGGAAGGTGGGGCAGCCTGTCTTTCGGTTCTAACCGATACCCCCTCTTTTCAGGGATCTCCGGAATTTTTACGAGCTGCACACAAAGCTTGTAATCTTCCTGCCTTAAGGAAGGATTTTCTCTTCGATACCTATCAGGTTTATGAAGCCCGCGCATGGGAAGCCGATTGCATTCTCATCATTCTCGCGGCTGTTGATGACAATTTGGCCAAAGCACTGGAAGAAACCGCATTCGAACTAGGTATGGATGTTCTTATAGAAACCCATAATGAAGCAGAAGTTGAACGGGCATTAAAACTTAAATCGCCACTTATCGGGGTCAATAACCGCAATTTGCGCAATTTTGAAGTTGATCTTGCCAATTCGGAAAGACTTTCCCATATGGTTCCTGATGATCGGCTGTTGGTTGGAGAAAGTGGCATTTTTACCCATGACGATCTGAAAAGATTGGAAAAAAGCAACATTCGTTCATTTCTTATCGGAGAAAGTCTGATGCGGCAGAATGATGTTGCAAAGGCGACGAGAACCTTATTAGGACTATAAAATGAGCGATAAACTAACCCATGTGAATGCCAAAGGTGAAGCACACATGGTCGATGTCGGGGGAAAACACGAAACCGACCGGATAGCTATTGCCCACGGTTCTATAAAGATGGCAAGGGAAACGCTCGAAGCAATCGAGAATGGCAACGCCCCCAAAGGCGATGTTTTGGCAACGGCCAGAATAGCAGGCATTATGGGGGCAAAAAAAACGTCGGAGCTTATTCCGTTATGCCATCCGCTCATGCTCACAAAAATTGCTATCGACATTACTGCCGATCACGATTTGCCCGGTTATCAGATTACTGCAACCGTCAGTCTTAACGGCAAGACCGGTGTCGAAATGGAAGCTTTGACGGCTGTATCCATTACGTGTTTGACGATTTACGATATGGCAAAAGCTCTCGATAAAAACATGATCATCAGCAATATTTGTTTATTGGAAAAGCGGGGAGGAAAATCTGGCACATGGAAGCGAGAAGAAAAAAATGCCTCTCATCAATGTTGACGAATCTCTAAACCGTTTACTCGCAGCAACTGAAACACTTGAAAGCGTACTTACTCCGTTAACCAAGGTTGGGCAGGCGCAAGTTCTGGCTCAGGATGTTATTGCGGAATTGACCGAACCTCCCTTCCGTTCCTCTGCTATGGATGGTTTTGCAATACGCTATCAGGATTACCGGCAAGATACGAAATTCCACATTGTCGGAGAAGCCGCCGCAGGCAAAGGCTATGAAGGAAAAATCGGTAAAGCCGAAACTGTCCGGATTTTTACCGGCGCTCCTGTTCCTGACGATGCCGATACTGTCATTATTCAGGAAAATGCTGTCATAGAAGGCGATAGCGTCTCTTTTACAAAAGCGCCCGAACAAAATGCCAATATTCGTCCCAGAGGCGGAAATTTCGAAAAAGGTGCCAGTGTTCTTAAAAAAGGGCGTGTCATAACACCTTCCGCCTTGGCACTTTGCGCGTCAACCGGCCATGGAGCGGTAAAAGTTGTCAGGCGTCCGAAAATTGCTGTCTTGGCAACAGGAAATGAACTCGTAGAAGCTGGCGAGATACCCGGAAAAGACCAGATCGTGTGCTCGAATTCCTATGGTCTT
>CAMLLT010000234.1 GCA_946480935.1 uncultured Bartonella sp.
CCGGTTGAATGACTTGAACTTTGAAGACATCCCTAACGCCTTTCGAACGCGCAAAATCTTTTTAAAAGCACAATAATTTAAAAACTTGCCACTCATCTCAAGCGCCCGACCGTCTTTTTAAAATGCGTGCGAGAGCTAGAGCTTTTTATCCCAAAGATGATCCTTCCACATTGCTTCCAATGCGGTTCGATAATCGGGATATTTCAGATTATATCCTGTTTTTGAGAGTTTATGATTCAATATTCTTTTATTATCACCATAAAAAGAACGCGCCATGGGTGACATATCGGCTTTTTCAAAGGGCACTTCTTCAAGATCGGCCACACCCATCAATTTTGCGGCATAATGCATGACATCTTCAGGCGCTGCCGGTTCATTATCGACAATATTGAAAATGCCTTCACGTTTTGCCGAAGAAAAAGCCTTGATGACACCGGCAATATCATCAACATGAATGCGGTTGAAAAACTGCCCCTTTTTGATGACAAGCGTTTTATTGCCCTGACTTATCTTTATAAAAGGATTGCGTGACGGGCCATAAATGCCGCCAAGCCGCAAAATGGCAACGGGAATATTGCGTTTTTCCCCGAAAGCCTGCCATTTTTTTTCCACTTCAAGGCGGGCAATATTGCGTTTGAGCGAGGGGTGACAGGGGGCAGACTCGTCAATCCACCGGCCATCATGATTGCCATAAACGCCAATGGTGGAAAGATAGCCTATCCATTTTAACGCCGGCATAGAGCCAAGAATGTCGGGACGGTTTAACACCGCGTCGCTCATTGTTTCGTCAGGTGAAACCGAAATAACAAGATGTGTTGTTGTTTCAAGCCGTTCAAAAAAGGTCGAGTTCGGCTTGTCAAAAAGAAAGGGTTCGATATTGGCACTTTCGAGAGAGGCGAATTTTTCTTTTGTGCGTGTGGTACCGCAAATCCGGCTTTTTGGGGCGGCGGAAGTGGTGTCTGATGTGTCGGGTTTGAGGGACAAGTTTTCACCATAAAGCGAACCGAAGGCGCGAGCCGAATAACCGGCTCCGAGCATCATGAATTGTTCCGGTGCGGGTGCTTTTCCTTTTGCTCTATCCTGTTTCAATCTTCCCATTCCTTTAACACATCGGGGTCTGAAGAGAATGTTATAGAACGCTTTGCCAATTCATCAAATTCGGCTTTTGTGAGGAGTTGTTTCAAGGCCCAGACGGCCATACCGGCAACAAGCGGATCGGGATCCTTTAAATGCGGCTTGACCACACCGACAAGCGAGCGGTCGGCGCTGTTTCCCGCAGCAATCAGACAATTGCGGATAAAGCGGTTGCGCCCGATACGTTTGACCGGAGAGGCGGTGAAAAATGAACGGAAAGCCGCATCATCAAGTTTCAAAAGAAAATCGAGTTTCGGGGCAATCAGATCTTCTCGTGCTTTGAGTTTGATTTCACGTGTGTTGCGGGCAAATTTGTTCCACGGGCAGGCGGAAAGGCAATCATCACAGCCATAAATGCGGTTGCCGATGGCTTTACGGAATGAAAGCGGGATTTGCTCTTTGAGTTCGATGGTCAGATAGGAAATGCAGCGGCGTGCATCAAGCTGATAAGGGGCGGGAAAAGCGTGGGTAGGGCAGGCGGAAAGACAGGCGTGGCAGGAACCGCAATGGTCGACTTCAGGCTCATTAAAAGGGAGTTCCACATCGGTAAAAATGGAACCGAGAAAAAGCCACGAACCGAATTCACGGCTTACAAGATTTGTGTGTTTTCCTTGCCAGCCAAGTCCGGCAAGTTGGGCAAGCGGTTTTTCCATAACCGGTGCGGTATCGACAAAGACTTTGACATCGCCGCCGAAACGCGAAACAAAGCGCGAGGCTATCTGCTTGAGACGCCCCTTTATCAATTCATGATAATCACGATGGCGGGCATAATAGGAAATATTGCCGGAACTTTTGTCGGGTCTCTGGTGGAATTCATGCGCATCCGGTCCGTAATTCATAGCAAGCATAATGACCGATTTGACTTCCGGCCATAAATTGGCAGGTTCCATACGCCGTTTAGCGGTTTCAACCATCCATTCCATGGTGCCATGATAGCCGTGGTGTAATGCTTCGACAAGGTGGTGAGCCGCTTTTTGATTGTTGCAGCCGGTAATGGCTATCGCATCAAAACCCTGCGCTGCGGCTTCTTTGAGGAGAAAATCCTTGAGTTTTGCTTTGTCGCTAGAAGTCGAGATCGGCATAATGCGTGCTCGGAGCAATGCCTCTTATGCGGTCATTCAAAAGCGGACGGAAAGAGGGTCTCGATTTGATGCGCATATACCAGTCGCGCGAGGCAGGAAAAGTTTTCCAGTCAATTTCTCCCATAAAATCAAGAACAGAAAGAGCCGCAGCAGCAGCAAGATCGGCATAGGAAATAGACGTTCCGGCAAGCCAGTCACGCGAGGCAGAAAGCCATTCGAGATATTTCATATGCGGACGGATATTAGCACGGGCATTGCGCAAGGTTTGTGAATCAGGTGCGCCACCACCCTGAGCCAACGGTATTTCGCGTTTATAAATACGTTCGCGCACAATATGACGGGTTACTTCGCTTTCAAACTTCGATAAAAACCATTCGGTCAAGCGGCGCACTTCTGCGCGTTCAAGCGGGTTTTCGGGAAAAAAGCGCTGGTCACGACGCAAGCCGCCACGCGTTTCATCAAGATATTCATAAATGACATAGGCGCCGCAAAGCGGCACTTCCCGTTCTGCCAGAAGAACCGGTACACTGCCTGCCGGATTGAGCACAAGAAACTCGCGCCGACGCGCCCATTCATGCTCTTCGATAAGATTGGTGGCAACATCATATTCGTTAAGGATGAGCCTTATAAAACGGGACGAAGAAGACATCGGATGATGAAAAAGCGTTAGCATGACTACTCTGGTTTTTTAAAAACTTCGAAAGACCTTATAGAACCCATTCCCGTGAAGAACAAGAAAGGGAACCACGATGCTCCCCCTGTTGCAACACTCATGCTTAACCAATTGTAAAACGCGGCAAAAAATTGCTTTTCAACGTTAATAATTTGACAACGGAATGAAAAACCGGTGAAGCTGAAAAGACGCGATCAGGAATTTTTTTAAAGTTCAGCAAGTTTCGTTTTGCACCCTCAAAATTTCTTCAAAAGTTCAATTGTAAGCCGACCCTATGAAAATTATTTTTCTGGCAAGTGGCAGCGCCGGTTTTTAAAAAAAGGTTTGGCTTGTGAGGCTTTGAGCGCAAATAGTTTCAGGTGTGCCAAAAGGTTTTTTGCCGGTGTTTTTGTGGTGCGTATTTCTGCCCGCTACTTTTGAAAATGAAATCTTATAAAACTTGACGGGGCAAAAATTGAAAGGGGCAAAATCCAAGGAACAAAAACTTATCGGGCAAGCGGATTGGCGGCCTCTAAAATCGTTTCCCGCAAATCGTCAAGGCCTATTCCTTTTTCGGAAGAAGTGGCAATGATGTGCGGAAAAGCAGCAGGCCGTTTGACAATTGTCTTATGGGTGTTGTCAATCAGTTTTTGCAGTTCGGCGGATTTGATCTTGTCGATCTTGGTCAACACAATCTGATAGGAAACGGCTGCTTTATCAAGAAGGCTGAGCACATCCCCGTCATTCTTTTTAATGCCATGGCGGGAATCAATGAGCACATAAACACGTTTTAAAGTTGTGCGACCACGCAGATAATCGAAAATGAGCTTTGTCCATTGGTCGACCTGCGCTTTCGGCGCTTCGGCAAAGCCATAGCCCG
>CAMLLT010000235.1 GCA_946480935.1 uncultured Bartonella sp.
CCCATTTGCGCACCGATAAATTGGGCAATTCCCATAGCAATGCCGATTTTTACATTGATCGAGCCCATGACGGCAAAGGTCAGGAATCCACCGAGATTGGATGAAAAGTTCAACAGTTTGGTATGGGCTGTCGCTTTGAGGATTCCGAACCCTGACAGGGAAACAAAGGCAAGCATATAGAAAGAACCGGCCCCCGGACCGAATATGCCGTCGTAAAAGCCGACCAAAGGCGCCATAGTCAGCGAAAAGATGATTGGCCGCATCCGCTCCTGTTTATCAATGTCGTTGAGGTTCGGCTTGAATGCAAAATAACAGGCGACAACAATGAGCAGAACGGGCAGCAGTGCTTGAAATAATTTGACAGGTATGAGGGTCGCAACCAGTGCGCCGATAATACTTCCGATAAAGGCCATGGCAGCCTGAGTGATTTGTTTCCGGATATTGACATGTCCACCACGGGCATAGGCGACCATTGCAGAAAATGAGCCGAAAAGTCCCTGCAACTTGTTTGTGCCCAATGTTTCGACCGGCGGAAGACCCGAAAGCATAAGGGCAGGGATGGTGATGAGGCCACCGCCACCGGCAATCGAATCTATAAAACCGGCAAGCAAACCGGCAAAAATCAAAATCAGAACAGTCGGGTCGAAAAGGAATTCCAGCATTTGCGAATATTACCTGAACAGAATAGAATAAGGAATAATAGAATAATTTGGATAAAGAAACGTCAAACGTTGCATTCATGCACTTGTGTTTTTTGTGCAATATTGGCAAGCTCTACTTTTAGTTCAGCTCTTCTAACGTGGCAAGAAGCGGAGTTTCGCATGTTTGACAGCATTGCAAATTATTTTTCCCGTCATAATTCGGTTCGTAAAGTGGCAGAAAATCCGGCAACAGCGGCCGAACTTCTCTTGCTCATTCATTTGGGTTTTGCCGATGGCAAACATACACCAAGCGAAACCGCCGCTTTTTCAAAAATTGCCGAACAACAATTCGGCGTATCTCCCGATGCTTTGCCGGATGTCATCAAATATCTTTATGATTATGGCTATGAAACAACAACCGGTCAGGCTGCGGCTCTCTTTGGCGAATTGGCACCCGACCGGCGTATTGCACTTATCGAGAATTTGATGACAATTGCCGCTGCCGATAACCATGTTGACGCTGATGAAGTTGCGCTCATCCATCGGATAGCAGCCATTCTCGGTGTTCCCTCACAAGAGGTAGAGCGGATTTATAACACCGTCAAAGAACGCGCTTGAAAGGCGAAACCGGACATGGTCGATAGAAGCTCTATGCCGGTTTTTGTGGGCATAGGCATTTCATCATCTGCCACAACGGGTGACATGGAAAAGGCTCTCGAAACTCTCGAAAAATGGAATGTTGCGGCTTTTTCAACGCTTGAAGGTAAAGAATCCAACGGGCTTATTTTAAGCGCTTTGAAACGTCTTTCTGTTCCTCTCCTTACATTTTCGTCTGAAGAGTTGGAAACAATGACTTGTTTTCTGAAGAACCCTTCCGATATTGTTTTTCAACATACGGGCTGCCATGGCGTTGCGGAAGCTGCGGCTTTGGCGGCTTCCGGTAAAGGTGGTATTTTGCTCATTGAAAAGACAAAAATTGGTGGGCTTACCATTGCTGTGGCAGGACGGAAGGAAGAATGACAGTATATTTTATCGGCGCAGGTCCGGGGGCATATGATCTCATTACAGTGCGCGGGCTCAATCTCATAAAACGTTGTCCGGTCTGCCTTTATGCCGGCTCGCTTCTTTCGGATGAATTGATTGCCGAAATTCCTCATGAAGCACGCCGTGTCAATACCGGCCATCTTGACCTTGATGCCATCGTCGAAGAGTTTGTCAAAGCGGAAAAAGAAGGAAAGGATGTTGCAAGGCTTCATTCCGGTGACCCTTCTATCTATAGCGCAATAGCCGAACAGATGGCAGCGCTCGACAAGCTTGCGATCAATTACGAGGTGGTACCCGGGGTTGCTTCCTATGCGGCAGCAGCGGCAGCCATGAAGCAGGAATTGACACTTCCAAAGCTAAACCAATCGGTCATTTTGACACGGACATCGGTCAATTCTTCACCCATGCCGGAACTTGAGACATTGTCAAATTTAGGACAAGCAAAAGCGACAATGGCAATTCATCTTTCGGCAAAAAATATTGCCGCCATCCGGAAAGAATTATTGCCGATTTACGGCGCCGATTGCCCCGTTATTGTTGCCTATCATGTAAGCTGGCCGGATGAAAAAATCATTTCAGGCACACTTGCCGATATTCACGAAAAAATAGCGCAAGAAAAAATAGAAAAAACCGCAATCATCTTTGTCGGGAAAGCACTTCGGCCGGAAAAGCTTAGCCGTTCGTCTCTTTATGCTTTTCCGCACGGTCCGCTTGGTAAAACTTCTGCACCAAGTCGATAACATCTTTTTCCGCACTCAAGGTGACGACATCGGGCAGGGGCTTTCTAGTTATCATAATCACCGGAAGGCCGATTTTGCGCGCAGCCTTCAACTTTGGAAAAGAGGCAGAACCTCCGGAATTTCTGCACACGAGACAATCAAAATGATGTTTGACGAGAAAGTCATATTCTTCTTTTTCATTTTCCGGTTTACCGAGCACAATTTCTATATTGGCTTCGGGAACAAAATTTTCCGGCTTCTCGACCATACGTGCGACAAATGAAACATCTTTGCGCACCAGAAATTCATTGACGTGTTGGCGCCCTATCGCAAGAAAGCAGCGGCTGTTCAAAGGAATAGCGGCAACGGCTTCCGCAATATTATTCACTGTCAGCCACTTGTCTTCTTTCGCCGCTTGCCAAAGCGGACGCTCGAACCGGATATAGCCGATTTTTTCCGAGCGCGCTGCCCGCCAGGCATGATCGGTCATAGTTTCAGCGAAAGGATGGGTTGCGTCAACGATAAGCCCTATATTTTCCCTTTTGATTGTATTGATAAGCCCGTCAATGCCGCCAAACCCGCCAATGCGATACCGCCCTGCGGGAATTTTCGGATGCGATGTGCGGCCAGCGAGAGACGAAAGAACCGGATAGTTCTCTTCGGCAAATTTTTCTGCGAGAGCATAGGCTTCGCTGGTGCCACCCAATAATAAAACTGTCCTACTTTCTCGCAAGAATATTTCCCTTTCTGTCGGTCACAATGATTTCGACAGCAACCGGCGCATCCCTTAATGTTTCTTTAGCAATATGTTTTGCCTGAAGCGCAATAGGAGTGGCAATATCAATTCCTTCTTTTGTAGCAATATCAAGCACTTCTTTTGCAGTGTTCGCATTTTCAATGAAGTTCTTGAAAGATTGGTTCAAGCCGGCATTCTTTGCAACATTCCACAAAAATGTCTTGTCGACTTGGGAGCGGGAAGAATGAAGGTCCATTTCCCCTTGCGCGAGTTTTGTCAATTTTGCAAAACCGCCTGCAATTGTCAGTTTATCGATCGGGTGGTGACGCAAATATTTTAACACGGCACCGACAAAGTCTCCCATATCCAATATGGCATAGTCGGGAAGATGGTAGATTGCCTGTGCCGCATCTTCCGAAGTTGCTCCGGTTGCACCAAGAACATGGCTTGCCCCTTCTGCACGGGCGACATCAATACCGCTATGAATAGAATGGATCCATGCCGAACATGAGAACGGATGAACAATACCGGTTGTGCCGAGAATGGAAATGCCGCCCAGAATGCCAAGGCGCGGATTCCATGTTTTGAGCGCGATATTTTCGC
>CAMLLT010000236.1 GCA_946480935.1 uncultured Bartonella sp.
AGAATGCCCATCGGAAAAGTAGACGAATATGTTTTTTGCAAATCAACGACGATGAACTGCCGGAGTTTTGGTACTTTTAATCGTTGATTTTGTTTGTCTTATTTTCTTTCGGGTTATCTCATGGGAAAAAATTCCACTGCCAAAAAAATGTTGTCTTGTTCTGATGGCGCAAAAGCTCCAGAAGTGTCGAAAAGCGATGTCACTATAATGACAGAGTCATCGGAACATGAAAAATTCATCGAAGAGTTGAATAGAGAGGCTTTTGGTCCCGCCCGTTTTACGCGTGCCGCCCATCTTATTCGTGAAAAAGGCGGCCACGACAAAAGTCTTTCTTTCGTTCTTTTATTAGATGGCAATCTTGTCGGGACAATCCGCATGACCCCGATTGTAGCGGGCAGTGCCAATGGTTATCTCCTCGGGCCAATTGTTATATCATCCAAAACCAAAAGTCTTGGACTTGGAAGTTTGTTAATGCGGCACACAATAGAGCGGGCAAAGGAAAACCATGTTCCCTTCATTCTCCTTGTTGGAGATGAACCTTATTATCGCCGTTTCGGATTTTTTAAAGTGGCTCCCGGGAAATTAATTATGCCTGCGCCGGTTAATCCGGACCGGCTCTTGGCGTTGGAACTGGCTGAGGGAGCAATGGACGAAGCAAAAGGTCTTGTTCTCCACAAAAATCAGTCAAAAAGGCAAGCTTGATTTAATGTTTGAAAAGCGGGGCAAGGGGCGGTTCGACAGCCCATTGTTTTTCGCTTAACCTCTTCACTAGGCAAGTAGACGATTACAGTCCGCCTCTAACCAGGCGGCTTATCTAAACGGACGGCTTCTCTATGGCAAATAGACGGTTTTTCGGGAGGTCTCCTGTTGCTGTCCTGATGACCTTATGTCAACACTTGCGAAAAAGCCCGAGGAGGTTTCCAAAAATTCCCCGGCGTAAGACGCGCACCCTATGCCGGTTGGAAAGTGGGAAACATGGGAAGGCTTTTTGGCCAATGGTTGACGTTCGAACGGGGGCACAAGCAATGAAAAATTTAAAAACTAGAAAAGGATTGGTAAAAAGCCCGACCTCATGGTGTTAAGTTAATTGCCGCTTTGATTTATTTCGCCAGAGAGAATGAAAGACAGGCGCAAAAAACTTGCTTCGCCGGAATTTCGCATCTCGGCTGTTTATATGCTTTTCGTGTTTTTATATGATTGAAGAGAGGGGGGAGACTTCCGGAATATCAATCATTTTATATTTGGATAGGCACTTTAATATCGGAAAAATTATCGTTGATTTCCGACAAATTGTCATTGCTTATATCATTGAATAAACCAATGCAGGTTTCGGGACGAGTTTTGATGAATGCCTTTTAACCCGCGGTTGTGAGAATTGCATCTCTCAGGATTTCTGTTGAATTTCTGACTCGGGTGACAGCAAAGCTTCAGGAATAAAGAGTGAAGAAAATACAATCGTAAAAATTGCTTTTGCGTGGAGCGCGCGCCATTGCGGCTATTGAAGCCCAATGAGATCTATTGGCAAGGAAAATTCTGTTTGTTTTATTATCTCCTGATAAGGCCGAGCTTATTTTTGGAACGACTTTGCCGTGATTTTCCGATTTTCAAATTTTGTGGTGGCTTTGCAATTATTTTCACTCTGCCGGATTGGGCAAAGTTACAGAAAATCATTTTTGGAAGACAAATTGGTCAATAAACAAATAAAAATAAATCAACAAAACAGTCAATAATTTTCAAACCGAGTCTGAATATTTAACAATAACTCGATTGATATTTATCAATTAATCAGAAAGCGCATGAAATATCAAAACTTGTTATACGCCAAGTCGGGGAAGGTCGTTTCTGGATTTAACGACCTTCTCTAAACCAAAGGCTGACGAGTAAAAAGAGTGAAACGACGAGGGCGAGAACACCATTGAAAAGAGGAAGGGCAAATGTGTTGACCAGTCTTGTTTCAGTGGCTTCGTTAAGAACAATGTGGTTCCGGTTTTTAACGCTATCGTTGTTTTGTCCTTTTTGAACGTCGATTGAAGGAAGCTCGATTTTGTCACCTTGCTTATGATGCAAGCGGACAATTGCTCCACCCGTTCGATCACTAAGCGGGCGAAGTTTTTCATCTGTCGAAATCAATTCGGCATATTCGGGCGAATTGATGGGGCCGATATGTGTGAGAGCTTCCTTATCTCCGTTTGTTACTTTAAAAAGGCCGATTTCGTCGGCATCGAGACTGGCTTCAAAGACACCCGGTTCCTGTTTTTGCAAAGTGACATCGGTTGTTTTTCCTGACGGAAAATGAACAGTGGCAATGTCCGGCTTATCGGCCATGGTCTGACGGCGAATGGTAAGACGATTACCTTCACCGGAGGCTGTCAATGCTTCTTCTTCGAGCTCCGGTTCTTTCATGAGCCAATGGGCCATGCGGCGATAGAGGGTGGCATAGGGGCCGCCGCCCTCAAAACCGCGCGCCCATAGCCAGCCTTCGTCAGAAAGCAACATACCAACGCGCCCTTTATCCATATGGGATAACAACATAAGTGGGCGGTTGTCAGCGCCATTCATGACGACAGTGCTATTCGAGATGTTGCGAACGGCAATCTGACGGAGCCATTTTCCCCAATTTCCCTCTACCGTTTCCCGCTTTGTTTCATCTTTTTCAGTCACGTGGGTCAGCCCACGGGTCACAGGGTGACGCATTCCGGCTTTGGTAATTGACGGAGTAAAAGGTTTTTCAATGACCTCGCCACTTGGCAGAGCTGGCAGAACACTTATGAGCGGTGTTTCCGCAAGTGTATTCGGACCGGCAAATTCAGGCCCCGTTGCCATCAATAATGCACCGCCATTCTTCACATATTGCGCTACATAATCGTAATAGATCAATGGCAATACATTATAGTGCTGATAGCGATCGAAAATGACGAGATCAAAGTCGTTAATCTTGTTGACAAAAAGCTCGGTCGTCGGAAAGACAATCAGTGAAAGCTGGTTAAGCGGTGTATTGTCGGCTTTCTCGGGAGGGCGAAGAATTGTAAAGTGGACAAGGTCGATACTCGGGTCGCTTTTTAAAAGGTCGCGCCACGTCCGTTCTCCATTGTGCGGTTCTCCCGAAACAAGCAGCACGCGCAAATTTTCACGTATACCCTCGACAATAGTGACAGCAGTGTTATTGACAGCGGTCAACTCCCCTTCAAGAGGAGAGGTTGTCACTTCGATAATGTTCTTACCCGCATGGGGAAGAGTGATTTCCGTTTCGATTTCACGATTTGTCTCTTCGCTCTCATGATAGACAACATGACCGTTGACCTTGAGCTCGACAAGCGCTTTACCGGCAGAAGCGGGTACTTTGCCTTTGTCAGCTATTTCAAACCGTATTTTAAAAGGCTTGTTGGTAATTCCGAAACGTGGCGGATCAACAAATTTTATTTGACGGTCATATTCGTCCGGTTGACCGGTCAGCAATGCGTTGACAGGTTTTTCGCCTGCGGTATTGGAAGAGGCCAGATCGACATCATGAACCTGACCGTCGGTCACCAGAATTGTGCCGGCATAACGGGCAGGCGGAACATCGGAAATGGCGTCATTCAAGGGAGTGAATAATTTTGTTTCGCTGCCATTATTCGAATTGGATACGGCTTTGGCATCGATGAAACGGGGTTCGAATTCGGGATGTTTGGAAAGCTCGGTTTTTAATGCGGCTATCGCATCCTGGCTGTCTTTTGAACGGGT
>CAMLLT010000237.1 GCA_946480935.1 uncultured Bartonella sp.
TTCAGTTCGAAGATTTGCCCTTCCAGATCAGCAACCGGCTTTTCGAAATCAAGATAATTATACATCGGCTCCAACTTTTTATGATACCATTTTGGTGGTTTGTTTTAAGCTTTAACGGTGTCTTATAAATAACATAACATTTTCTTTACTCTGCATGAGAGCGCTCGGCAAGCGGATGATGTTCATTTACAAGACTTTGCAGCTTTTCTTCTAAAACGTGGGTATAGATTTGTGTCGTAGATATATCCGAATGTCCCAGCAATTGTTGGACAACGCGCAAATCGGCACCATGCTGCAACAAATGGCTGGCAAAAGCATGACGGATAACATGTGGTGAAATGTTATGGGCATTGATTCCGGCGTCTATTGCAAGAATTTTGAGTTCACGCGCAACAACTTGTCGCGCAATATACCCCTGTTCGCTGTGGGCAGGAAAAAGATATGAACTGTTGCTATCCGTTGTTTTATCGCGCAATTCAAGCCAATTCCTGATTGCTTCCTTGGCTTTTCCGGACAAGGGCACCATTCGTTCTTTTGCCCCTTTACCGCGGATCAGAAGAAAATCCGGCGCGCCGCGAACAATGCGGACAGGCATAGTAACGAGCTCGCTGATACGTAAACCAGTCGCGTAAAGCAGTTCGACAATAGTATGAAGTCGCATCGCTTTTTTATGCTCGGCCGCAGTCAAATCGGCACGTTGGGCATTTTTTTCAGCAAGATCACGTAGATTGTCCACTTGTTTTTCACTGATAATCTTCGGCAAATTCGGGTGTTTGTGCGGGGATAGAAGGTCGCCTGACGGGTCGTCATTGCGTAAACCTTCTGCGTAGAGAAACTGGAAAAACTGACGCAATGTCGACAAACGCCTTGCTTGCGAGGTGGCAGCAAAACCGTCTTTTTGCATGGATGCCAATATTTTTGTAAGTTGGTCCCTGCCTGTATCAATAAGAGATGTTCCCGTTCCTGCCAGTTCTTCATTTGCCCATAAAAGATCGCGTCGATAGGCTTCAAGTGTATTTTTCGAGGCGCCGCGTTCGGCGCTCATCATTTCAAGAAAATTGTCGATTGTTGCAGAGAGGTTCATTTATTATCCTTCTTTGTATTTGAAGGCGTGGACATGTCAGGAGTTTCCGGACGGGAAGGCGAATTTCCGGTAGGCTGCCGAGTATTCCGTAGATTAACATCATTCGAATCGTGGTCTGTTCCATCATTCGGCTTTGTGTTGGCCTCTTTGCTATTCTGGTCACTGGACAATTGCCCTGTGGTGTCTTGTTCAGTTGTATTTTCCTGATCATTTGCGGGATTTTGATCGCCTGAAACTTGAGACCCTGATACTGGGGAGTTCGATACCTGAGACAGGGCCGAGCGATCACGCAAATGCAGATTTTCCGGTTGAATTTCGATTGTTATATCGGTGGTTACCGGTTTTACGATATAAACAAGTCCAACCATTACAGCATAAACGAGTGCAACCAGAATGGCAAAAGCGATGAATAAACGAGTAAGAGTGGGCATACCGGCGCAAAATTATCCAAAATTGAAAAAGTTTTAAACACTATCATGCCTTATAAAGATTAACAGGGATTGACTTATTCCGAGATAAATGTCGAAACGAAATTATGAAAAGCAGATTTTCAAAAACTGGTCCAATGGCAAAAACCGCGCATCGACTGTTGTCTCATCTCGACGGTCGCTCGCTTGTTCTTGTCGGGCTCATGGGCGCGGGCAAATCCACAATTGGTAAACGTGTTGCTACCATGTTGGAGCTTCCTTTTCATGATGCGGATTACGAGATCGAGCAAGCAGCACGTATGACAATACCGGAATTGTTCGAAAGTTATGGCGAGCCTGCTTTTCGGGACCTCGAACGACGGGTGATTCTCCGTTTACTGAAAGAGGGACCCATGGTGCTTGCGACCGGCGGCGGTGCCTATATGAACGGGGAAACACGTAAAGCCATTGCAGAAAAAGGGATATCTATCTGGCTTCACGCCGAGCTTGACGTATTGATGGAGCGGGTATCGCACCGTCAAAATCGCCCCTTATTGCAGAGGCCTGATCCGCGTGCCTTTATGGAAAAATTGATGGCGGAGCGTTATCCCGTCTATGCTTTATCAGATATTCGTGTAAGCAGTCGGAAGACGCGTCGTGACGTGGTTGCGCGTTCTGTTATACGCTCTGTCGAAAGCTATCTTTCAAAATCTGAAAAACCGCAATAAAAGGCAGCTAAAAATGGAAAATCAGACAGTTCAAGTAACACTGGGGAAACGTAGTTACGATATTCTGATAGGCCCCGGTCTGGTTGTCTCGGCAGGTCACGAGATTGCCCGTCGTTTTCCGGGAAGACGTGTTGTTGTTGTAACAGACGAAAATGTTGCAGCTCTGCATTTGGGCATGTTGACACAAAGTTTGCGTGATGCCGGAATTGATGTGGTTCCGATAGTGGTCAAAGCCGGTGAAAAATCGAAATGTTTCGAAACACTGCAAAATGTAACAGACAAGATTCTTGATAATCGTCTGGAGCGCGGCGATTTTGTTATTGCGTTCGGCGGTGGTGTTGTCGGTGATCTTGCAGGATTTGCCGCCGGAATTGTGCGTCGTGGAATGAATTTTATCCAGATACCGACATCACTTCTGGCGCAGGTTGATTCGTCGGTTGGCGGGAAAACCGGTATTGACACACGTCAGGGAAAAAACCTGATTGGTGTATTTTATCAGCCAAAACTTGTCATTGCGGATACAGAGATTCTCGACACTCTCCCCGAACGGGAATTCAGAGCCGGTTATGCCGAAGTTGCAAAATACGGATTGATCAATCAACCGGACTTTTTTTCGTGGCTCGAAAAAAACTGGCGGCAAATTTTTCTGGGTGGTCATGAGCGAATCGAGGCTATAGCCCGTTCCTGTCATTCAAAAGCCGATGTGGTAGCCCATGATGAACATGAGGCGGGAGAACGTGCATTATTGAATTTGGGGCACACTTTCGGTCATGCTTTGGAAACGGTTACAAATTATGATTCGAATCGCCTTGTCCATGGAGAAGGGGTCTCTATCGGCATGGTCTTGGCCCATCAATTTTCAAATTATCTCGGTCTTTGTCCTGCCGATGTTGCAACGCGGGTTGAAACCCATTTGAGTTCTGTCGGTCTTCCTGTGGCTTTGCAGGATGTTCCGGGCGGCGTGCCGGATGCCGCAACATTGATGAAAATTATCGCTCAGGACAAGAAAGTCGAACATGGCAGTCTGACCTTTATATTAACACGCGGGTTGGGCCAGTCATTCATTGCCAAAAATGTGCCGCCGGAAAAAGTATTGGCATTTCTTAAACAGAAACTTGGCGAAAAATGATTGATCGGAGCTGCTATATTGTTTAATGCTTCCACTGCGATGAAGTCTGCGTAGCTCAGCAGGATAGAGCACAGGATTCCTGAAACATTGAAATTGGGCGCCTCTCAAGGAAACTTTTGAAGCGGATCTGCTCAAAGTCGGGGAACGCTTATGACTTTTCAAAGTCATTGCCAATCCCGAGCCAAGCCCTCACAAAGGGAAGGTGTAGAGACTGGACGGGCAGCACCTTACGGGTTAAGCCGATGGTGAAGGGACAGTCCAGACCACAAACGGTCATTGCTTGTTGACCGGCGGCGAAAGCCGAAGTGGTATGAATCCTGGGGTCGTGGGTTCGAATCCCACCGCGGACACCAT
>CAMLLT010000238.1 GCA_946480935.1 uncultured Bartonella sp.
CGACCCGCTCTTTACGACCAAAGTTTTCAAACCGGCGCAACCAGTAAGACCGACTACGAAAATGATAAAGATCGCGGTGCTGGAAATTTTCTTTAAATTCTTCATTCGTCGGAAAACGTCTATAAGACGTCATCAAACTGAAGGCCGCTTTCACACTTTCGAGATAATCACTTTTATCAATATCACGATAAAGCGTTGCAAAGGTTTTATTCAGCGAATTGGTCGAATAGAACAAATCGCCCTTCGGAACACATAGGCTTCCACCAGACGGACAATTTCCAGAAAATCACTTTTTTCAAGAGTGCCATTGGCATAATCGTTGTAAACCGGCAGCAAAAAAGGATATGCAACGTCAACTTTAAGTTCGTTCAAATCAAAAAAAGCTTGTGCTAGCTCTTTATCATTTTCCCCTTCAAGAGCCATTGCGCGATAATAGCGGGCAAAGCGCAACATATCATCAACAATGTTCTCAATTGTTTTGATATCGTCGGTGCGTGCAAACTGTTTGAAACCGGCATAAACTTCATCAAGCCGTGGAATTGAACTGGTTTTGACTGTAAGATAATGCCGCATAAAACTGTTGAATTCTGTGTCATAGGCCTCTTGCCCGAAAAGTTTTTCCATCGGTTGCCAATAGGCACGATAAAGTCGAGTCTGTTGATCCGGCTCCAACCCCATAAGAAAGAAATTTCGGATAAGGTCTGCCTGTGTCAGTTGTAAGCCTGTCGAATTCATACTTTCAAAAATGAGCTGCGGATTATCTTGCCCTCTGGCAAGGGCCACATAAACAATAAGAAGTTTTGCAATTCCCCGGCAGAGGAGCTTTAATTCTTGTTCATCGAGCCTGGCAAGTTGAGTTTGGAAATAATGGTAGCTTGCCAAAATACGCTCCGACTCTGCTGCCGGCAAAGGCGTGTTATTAACAAGTGCCAACAATGTATCGCGGTCGGTTTCGGTTAAAAGAAGACGGTTATGCCGATCTCCATCCTCATATTCATTGACAAGGTAATAATTGAATATTTTACGAGCCGAAAAGCCATCATAAGGTTCGGTTGTTCCAACGGTTTTTGCAAGAGCCAATAAAAGCAATGTCAAAGTGGTTATTCTTTGTTGACCGTCAATCACAAGTAATGGCGCATTATGAGCATCAGTATTGGCGATATAGACAACTGTTCCAAGAAAATGGCCTGCATTGTCATTTGCTTTACCGGCGCGCAAAATGTCACGCCACAATTGTTCGCATTGTGTTGATGTCCAAGAATATTTGCGTTGATAAATCGGAATAATAAATTGGCGGGCATCTTCCAAAAATTTGAGAAGATTAACGTTGCCAGCATCCATTTTCTGTTCTCCCCGGTAGTCATTGCGGCTTAAACGAAATGGAACCTATTGTCTAGATTTGTGTAGCATTTGATGAAAGTAACAAAAATGCGAAGCTTATCACAATACCCGCGCAAATATGAAATATGGTAAGGGGATCCGACAAACAAAAATAGAGGTCGATGATAATCGGAGCGGCTTCAAATATTCATGAAAATCGGCGCGCCGTGACTGTAGACATAAAAAGCAGAAGATTATTTTGGACCGAAGGGACAAGCGATGATAAAAATTCGGGTAAATAAATATCTTTAACCTTACTCACCCGATATTAAAAAACGTGGCGGAATTTAAAGCTTTCCAACCGTTTTGACAAAACGAACGGCACAAGCCTCAATTTTCGAATTGCTTGATGATTTTATCCATATCGGCAACTTTCAAATCATGATCGAGATAGGTTTTTTTATCGGATAGTTCGATATCCAAACCATATTTGGTTTCATAAGACAAAGTACCTTTCTCAATCGAAAAATCGATCACATGGCCACCCGTTGTCCGGTTTTTGTCAACAAAATGAACATGAAATCCGGCAACCGAAACATTCTGGAAAAATTCCGGCGTCCAAAACCCGATAAGCTCCCCTTCAATGTCTTTGATATCTTCAACAATTTGGTGTTCAGCCACTTCCATGGCGTTTTTAAAACGCTGATCAAGCTCCCTCGGTCTTCTCACCTTCAAATGGTCGAATTTGCCTTCCAATTTTATCGCAAGGAACACATTATCGAATTTCAGATGTTTAGAAAGTTCACCATATAGTGTCGCTTTCGAAACGTGTGAAATTGCAAAACTCGCCTCGGGGGCAAATGTCGTAATTTGCGCGAATGGCATTCTTTCTGTGTCATCCATTATTCGTAACGGTCTGTTACCTTTGGCATCCCAAAAATGACAACAATCAATAATAGCTTCTCCGTTCAAAACGTCCGAACATCCCAAACCGAAATTTCCTTGTTTTTTAATTTCCGATATCGGAAATAAACCATCAAAAACTCCCATCATAAGAGCATTAACGCCTGAAAATTGGGTTATTTTTTTCGTCATTATGTATTTTCCTATTTAATGACAGCATTGCACAGGACAATTTTCGTCTTTTAAAACAAACTATGTTGTAGATAGCCATAACTTCTAAAAGTTCAATAATAAGTTGTGTCAACAATGGCAAATATTGCCGAAATGAAAACGAGTGTTTTCCAAAATAAATATCACTTTTCCTGATCTATTTTATTTAACACATTAAATTTCTCTACTTCGCATTCACAAATCCGACTTTAATTCGGTCTAGCGGAACATAAAATAATTGTAAGAATATTCAATAATTTGAAAAACGACGATGTGGACAAGAGCAAAGCTGAATCTGTCTCTTTGGATTTCTTCGGATGATAGACGTTCCATTTAAAACAGGACATCATAATTAGGGAACATCGCCTAAACATTTACCGCTCTCGCACAGAAAAAAAGAAAACGAATGCGGGACATGAAACTATAAAGAAACAAAGAGAACAAAAATAGGCACGGCTCGCAGCACAATGTCTCGGCAGCCACTAAAAAACCAGCAAGCTATAAACTTTCATATTCATGATTGGGGAAAAATTGGAGCGGGCGATGGGATTCGAACCCACGACCCCAACCTTGGCAAGGTTGTGCTCTACCCCTGAGCTACACCCGCTCACAAACCGGAAGCGCTTCGCTTCGGTCGTGCCTATATGACCCAACCTTGCGACGATTGCAACATAAAAAATAAAATTCTTTCAATATTCGTTTTTCATGCTTTAAAAATCGTTGAAAATATTGATTTCCGGCCAAGGCTCCAATAAAGCTTTTAAGAGGTTTTAGAGGGAGAAGTGATTATGCGTCGTTTGGTTTTGGCAGCCGTAGCTATTCTGGCATTGGGAAATTTTTCATTCGCAGCCGATAAAGTGAAAGTCGATATTACGCAGATTGTTGCCCATCCGGCTTTGGATGCTGTGCGCAAAGGCGTAGAGGATGTCCTTGCAAAAGAGGGCTACAAGAATGGCGAGAATCTCATTCTCAACTTCCAATCAGCGCAAGGAAACATTTCCACAGCAACCCAGATTGCCCGCCAATTTGTCGGTGACAAGCCGGATGTGATTGTTTCCATTGCAACGCCTTCGGCACAAACCATGCTTGCAGCAACCAAAAACATACCGATTGTTTTTTCGGCTGTTTCAGACCCTGTAGAAGCAAAGCTCGTACCGGATATGAAGAAACCCGGTGGAAATATTACCGGTGTATGCGACCGTTCGCCGGTTGAAGAACATATAAAGCTCTTGAAAGAAATCAAACCTGATCTGAAAA
>CAMLLT010000239.1 GCA_946480935.1 uncultured Bartonella sp.
TTGCCAAAGCGATATATCCACCGAATACGAAGAAGTAATAGAAGGAAAAACGCCATACTTGCAGTTTCTTCAAAGGTGCGAGTTCAAGCAAAGCACTTTGCGGTTTTGTGCCTGAACGGCGTTGTTCGACAAGCACAGGATCATCGGACGTAAAGAGCCAGAAGATCACCGCCGTGATAACGAGCACCAGTGCCCAGATATAGGCCACACCTTCCCAGCTACCCCACCAGCTCATCACCCATGGAGCGCCAAGTTTTGTGACAGCTGCACCAACATTGCCTGCACCGAAAATGCCCAGTGCGAGACCCTGTCTTTTGGCGCTGAACCAGCGCGAAACATAGGCAACGCCGACAGAAAATGTGCCACCGGCAATGCCAATTCCAAGAGCCGCCACCAACATCCACGTGTAGGTGTGGGCAAATGTGAGAAGAAACGTCGATAAAGCGGAGGCCAGCATTGACAATACAAAAATAATGCGTCCACCGATCTGTTCAGTCCAGATGCCAAGTGGAATACGCACGAGTGAGCCGGTGAGAACCGGTGTAGCTATCAGAAGTCCGAGTTCCGACTGGCTCAAGCCCAATTTTTTCTGTATCGCAATGCCGATAATCGAAAAAATTGTCCATACCGCAAAACAAACGGTAAAGGCTAAAGAGCTCAGCCAAAGTGCCTCTGAAGAGCCTTTGATTGGAGTATCAGTTTGTTCCATTTTTTAGCACCAGATAAATTCTTCCTTTTTGTTGAGGGCGTATGTAGTAATGAGTGAAATAGCGCACCTTGATCAAAATCAAATGCGTTTTATTTAAAATAAAAGAAAAGCTTATTTTAAAATAATGATGATGAAGGCTTGAAATATTTCTCGACTACACTTGATAAGTGTTAAGGCGAAAACAAAAAATGCTAATTAGAGGAACAATATGAGATCAGAAGATCGATTAAAAATTCAAAATCTTGATATTTTTTCACAGGCAAGCGAAAAAACCTTCCACTCATTAACGGGGCCGGGTTTTTTTCAACGTTTTCCTCCAGGAGTGGTTCTGGTGAGCGAAAACACCATGCAGGATTTTCTCTATATATTGGTCGATGGTCAGGTCGAAATGTATGCGACCAGCCATGGGCGGGTGACAATTCTTGATATTCTCCAACCGGTCAGTCTCTTCATTCTCGCAGCTATTTTGAATGATGATGTGTGTTTGCAATCTGCCAGAACACTGACTGAAGCAGAGGTGCTGATGATTCCGGCTGCGCGGTTCAGAGAAGCGATTGATAATGACACCGCATTTATGCATGCGGTGGTGCGCGAATTGTCGCGTCGCTATCGCACGACTATCAAGGAGTTGAAGAACCAGAAATTGAGAAATGGCAGTGAAAGATTGGCAAACTGGATTTTAGCTGAAGCCGATACACAGGTCGAGGCCAATTATATCGATATTCCGTTCGAGAAGAAGCTGCTTGCCTATAAACTTGGCATGACTCCTGAAAATCTTTCACGGGCATTTGCAACCATTGCAAAACATGGTGTCAATGTCGACGGATCACGAATAGTTTTTACCGACAGACAAAAATTTATCGACTTTGCCCACCCCGACAAGCTTATCGACAAACGTGAGCCTGTCTGATTATAACTGAGCTCTTGATGAGAACCGGATTTGCCATGGTCTACGGCTTTTAATAGTATGCAGACTTTGTTCGCTTGAATAAAAACCTTCGTTTGAATGAAAACCATTGTCAGTTAAGGATTGTTTCTGTGCGTTTAATGCGTCGATTGTTTCGTTTTGTGTCGTTTATATTTCTGGTTATAACGATTATAGCGCTTGTTATCGACTCAGCCCGTTCGGTCGGTGCATCCGAAATTGTGTTTACGCCGACCCGGTCTGCACTATCGTTTATATTTAGTTTGAGCACACAGGAATTTGATAACTTTATTGCGCATCTTTCACCTCCATATCTATCCATAGCTGCTAGAATGATCACTCTTTGTCCAACATGGATCATTTCGGGAGCTTTTGCGTTGGTGTTTTATATTGTTGGATATGATCGTAAGTCCGTTTTGGAAAAGACAAGTTTTGGTGAAGAAAATGTTTGATTTTTTGTCGCTTTCGGAAAAACTCGATATGCCGAAAAAAGAAGATGCGCTTGTCGGCAGAAGTCAACCAATCGAAACATCGGAAAAACATTTCGTCAACGGTCACAATCTGAAAGGCCCCTATCCTGAAAATATGCATCATATC
Organism: uncultured Bartonella sp.; assembly: GCA_946480935.1. Taxonomy (GTDB): domain Bacteria; phylum Pseudomonadota; class Alphaproteobacteria; order Rhizobiales; family Rhizobiaceae; genus Bartonella. The sequence continues at coordinate 2,232 of CAMLLT010000239.1, forward strand.
ATTGTTGCAATGGGTTGTTTTTGGGGTGTTGAACGACTGTTCTGGAAAATGCCTGGCGTTTATGTGACCGCAGCCGGTTACACTGGTGGCTTTACACCAAACCCGACTTATGAAGAAGTCTGTACGGGTAAAACCGGACATACGGAAGCGGTACTCGTCGTTTATGATCCGAAGATACTTCATTTTGATCAAATATTGAAAACTTTCTGGGAACAACATGATCCCACACAAGGCATGAGACAGGGTAACGACATCGGCAATAATTACCGTTCGGCTCTCTATCTTTCCAATGAACATGACTTGGAAATCGCTAAAAAAAGCAAAGCGCAATTTGAAAAAGCACTTCAATCGGAGGGATTGGGGGCGATCACAACCGAAATTGCGTTGGAAGGGCCGTTCTATTTTGCTGAAGATTATCATCAGCAATATCTTGCCAAAAACCCGAATGGCTATTGTGGATTGAAGGGAACCGGTGTGACCTGTCCTATTTCATGAAGGTGACCGCCGGTAGTAAAAAGCGAGTTTCAGAATTCTATTAAAAATCTGCCGTCCATTATAACGCTGGTTGGCATAATTATTGCTGTTTGTTTCTTACTTCCAAAAAGGCCTTACGACGATTTGGCATTTTGCAGAAAATAACTTTATTACACCTTTAGATAGTGCGGAAAATATCAGCGGAGAAAATTTCAAAGAGGAATGTGCCTTCCGATTGGTCGAAGTTGATCAAATAATGCGCGTCATTTTTCCGGGCAAAATTTTCTAAAAATTCGTGGTTCAACCATGCCAATCACAGGGAAAACAGCATCGATTTTGGACGAGATTCAGGCAAAAACAAAAAACTGAATTCAAAGGAATCAATAATTTATGCAATTGTTCTGTCTGCTTTGAGTAAGATTTTTTCTTGAATTTTGACAGACTAAAAATGCGGAATACCGTTGACGGTATATTATTTCTTATCTGGAACTCGTTCACATTCCTGCTCGGGACGCATGTCGTAGAAGCGCTGTGGCACAATAATGTCATACTCGCGCTTGTGTCGGCCTGATCTTTTTTCTGGCGGTGTCTGTCGCGGATTTATGCTGTGGGTCGACTGGCTTTCCTCAATATTTTAAGCTGTTTCAAAAACATTTCCACGTGCATCGAACGGTCATCAGTAAACAAGATCAAACAAAATTTTCAAACCCGTTATTGCCGACGAAAAAGATGGAGAGGATAATTATTCAAAATAGATGTTGATTATCAATGTCGTTTAACGGAGCTGCAACTTCAACACCTTAAAAACAGGCCTTATCCCATGTTTCACCAATGCGGTGGTCGGGTAACAGGAATGTCCGGCTGGCTTTGTTCTTCAAGCTCAAGAAAGCGTTTGGTCAGAGCTTTCAATTTTTTATCCATAAGGTCGATTGTTTTCCATTGTTCGGCAAGAACAGCAGAAA
>CAMLLT010000240.1 GCA_946480935.1 uncultured Bartonella sp.
GAGTTTAATTAAAGTTAAACATTTTAAGGGTTCAAGACATGGCAAAAACCAAATTCCGCCCATTACACGATCGCGTAGTCGTTCGTCGGGTTGAATCAGAAGAAAAAACCGCAGGTGGGATCATCATCCCTGATACAGCCAAAGAAAAGCCACAGGAAGGCGAAGTTCTCGCTGTAGGTCCGGGTGCACGTGATGAAAGCGGCAAGCTCGTTGCTCTTGACGTTAAAGCAGGCGACCGCGTTCTCTTTGGCAAATGGTCAGGAACGGAAGTCAAGCTTGATGGCGAAGACGTTCTGATTATGAAAGAATCCGACATTATGGGTATTCTCGGCTGATAGCCATTTCCCCATAAATTTTAAAAAACAATTCCGGGATAATTCCCAAGGAGATATATTAAATGGCTGCAAAAGAAGTCAAATTTGGCCGCGATGCGCGTGAACGTATGTTGCGTGGCGTCGATATTCTCGCCAATGCCGTGAAAGTAACACTTGGTCCTAAAGGCCGTAACGTTGTGATCGACAAGTCTTTCGGTGCACCACGAATTACCAAAGACGGTGTTTCGGTTGCAAAAGAAATTGAACTTGAAGACAAGTTTGAAAATATGGGCGCACAGATGTTGCGCGAAGTTGCTTCCAAGACCAACGATATTGCCGGTGACGGTACCACAACAGCAACTGTTCTGGGTCAGGCAATCGTTCAGGAAGGCGCAAAAGCTGTTGCTGCCGGCATGAACCCGATGGATTTGAAGCGCGGTATCGATGCTGCTGTTAATGAAGTTGTCGAAAATCTTCTGAAAAAAGCAAAGAAGATCAAAACTTCAGCCGAAGTTGCTCAAGTTGGTACTATTTCTGCCAATGGCGAGACTGAAATCGGTAAAATGATTTCCGAAGCCATGCAGAAAGTTGGCAATGAAGGTGTTATCACCGTTGAAGAAGCAAAGACTGCTGACACCGAATTGGAAGTTGTTGAAGGTATGCAGTTCGACCGCGGTTACCTTTCACCTTACTTTGTAACCAATACTGAAAAGATGGTTGCCGATCTCGATGACCCTTACATTCTGATCCACGAAAAGAAACTTTCGAACTTGCAGGCACTGCTTCCGGTTCTTGAAGCTGTTGTCCAGTCAAGCAAGCCTTTGCTTATCATTGCCGAGGATGTTGAAGGTGAAGCTTTGGCAACTCTGGTTGTCAACAAATTGCGTGGCGGCTTGAAGATTGCTGCTGTCAAGGCTCCGGGCTTCGGTGACCGTCGCAAGGCAATGTTGGAAGATATCGCCATTCTGACATCCGGTCAGGTTATTTCCGACGATCTCGGCATCAAGCTTGAAAATGTCACACTCGACATGCTCGGCCGCGCCAAGAAAGTTACCGTTTCCAAAGAAAACACAACAATCGTCGACGGTGCTGGCAAGAAGCCGGAAATCAACGCACGTGTCAACCAGATCAAGGCCCAGATCGAAGAAACAACATCCGACTATGACCGTGAAAAACTTCAGGAACGTCTTGCAAAATTGGCAGGCGGTGTTGCTGTTATCCGCGTTGGCGGTGCTACAGAAGTTGAAGTTAAAGAGAAAAAAGACCGCGTTGACGATGCTTTGAATGCAACACGCGCCGCTGTTGAAGAAGGCATTGTTGCCGGTGGTGGTACTGCACTTCTGCGCGCAGCAGCCGACATCAAGGTAAAAGGTGCCAATTCCGATCAGGAAGCCGGTATCAATATCGTTCGTCGCGCTTTGCAGGCTCCTGCCCGTCAGATTGCTACCAACGCTGGCGATGAAGCTTCTATCGTTGTTGGTAAAATTCTTGAAAACAAGAGCGATACATTCGGCTACAACACAGCCAATGGCCAATATGGCGATTTGATTGCTCTGGGCATTGTTGACCCTGTCAAGGTTGTCCGTTCTGCTCTGCAAAACGCTGCTTCCGTTGCCGGATTGTTGATTACAACCGAAGCCATGATTGCAGAATTGCCGAAGAAAGAGGCTCCAATGCCTGCAATGCCGGGCGGCGGTATGGGCGGCATGGACTTCTAATAAAAAGTTCAAGACACTTTTGATGAACGGGCCTTCGGGCCCGTTTTTATTTCAAAGCATAATAAAACGCGCGAATGAAAAATTCGCCATTATTATATCAGAGGGCAATCTTCCAGCTTATCGCAATTTTAAAACACGACAAAACAATTCGTCCGATACGGATATTCAATAAGCTGAGTTAGAAATTGTTCTTTTAACCGGAGAAGGTTGCAGCCCGTTTATCTTCCACCTCTTTAAAACAATCCGGTTTTGACTGACTAATTTATTTACCGGCGTTTTTGCCACCGGAAGTCAAAATATCGGGGGAAAAATCCGCCGGATTTTAATAATCCCTTCACGGTCTTCTATATTTTATTCCAAACTTCGTTTTTTCCTCACCAAAATATGTTTAAAAACAAGTTCAAGAAATAGATCTCATCCTGTTTAAGGCCTTTTCTCATCGGCTCTCTTGGTCTATCGTCACGTCAACCACAGAGGAGTTTTATCATGGTAAAGACCCGCACAGAAACGGATACATTCGGTCCGATCGAGGTTCCTGCTGACCATTATTGGGGGGCACAAACAGAACGCTCTTTGCACAATTTCAAAATCGGCGGTGAAAGGCAGCCTCTCCCGCTCATTCACGCCTTGGGAATTATTAAAAAAGCGGCCGCAATGGCCAACATGAAAGCCAAAAAGCTTTCGCCGGAACTTGGAAAAGCAATTATTGCGGCAGCCGATGAAGTCATTGACGGTAAACTTGACGACAATTTTCCACTCGTCGTCTGGCAGACCGGCTCGGGTACACAAACCAATATGAATGTCAATGAAGTCATTGCCAACCGTGCTATCGAGATGCTCGGTGGAGAAATGGGTTCGAAAAAGCCTGTTCACCCCAATGACCACGTCAATATGAGCCAGTCATCCAACGACTCGTTTCCGACAGCCATTCATATCTCGTCAGCTTTAGAGACCATCAATAAACTTTTTCCGGCAATCGACCATCTAACGATTGCATTGAAGGACAAGGAAAAAGAGTTTTCCAAAATTATCAAAATCGGTCGCACCCACACACAGGATGCCACCCCGATTACGTTGGGACAGGAATTTTCCGGTTACCGTGCAGCGCTCGAACATAATAGAAAACGCATTGAGGCGGCACTCCAAGACGTTCTCAAACTTGCGCAAGGTGGTACGGCTGTTGGTACCGGTTTGAATGCCCCGATCGGTTTCGACAAGGATTTCGTCGAAGCAGTAACCGACATTACAGGCGTTGCATTCGAAACCGCCGATAACAAATTCGAAGCTTTGGCAAGCCATGGTGCAATCACCAATTTCCACGGCAGTCTCAACGCTTTGGCGACCGATCTCTTCAAGATTGCCAATGATATCCGCCTTTTGGGCTCCGGCCCGCGCTGCGGACTTGGTGAATTGAGCTTACCGGAAAACGAGCCCGGTTCTTCGATTATGCCGGGCAAAGTCAATCCGACACAGTGCGAAGCGATGACAATGGTTGCCTGTCAGGTATTTGGCAATGAAACAACGATTACTGTTGCTGCAAGTCAAGGACATTTCGAGCTCAATGTCTATAAACCGGTTATCGCATTCAATGTTTTGCAATCAATCAAGATTTTGTCGGAATG
>CAMLLT010000241.1 GCA_946480935.1 uncultured Bartonella sp.
GCTGCTGTTGCAGAATTCACGCAGGCATAGAAGCCAAGCCCGAAAACCGAGAAAGACAAAACTTTGCGAAAACTTGCGTTAAAGAACGATGACTTTTGCATAATTATTCCACGTTGACCATTTCTTGGCTCAATATGTTTCATTGTCTTAAATCCGTCAAGGTCAAACAGCTTCACCATTTATCCATTCATTGATTAATTGTGCATGTTTGTCCACACCAAGGCGGTCAAGCAAAAATGCTTTGAGCTTGTTCATTTCTTGGGGCAGAACATATGGTGGATTGACAATAATCATACCACAGCCATCAAGTCCGGGCATTTCGGAGCGTTGTTTAATTCTAAGCTCCAGTCGCAAGATTTTCGGTATTGAAGTGCTTTTCAACTCGTTCATGAACCAATTGAGTTCATTATAATGTTTGACAGGATACCAAAGGGCATAGATTCCGCCGGAAAAGCGCTTGTATGCTTTCTCGAGACCTTCGATAAGCCGTTCGAATTCGTCGGTTTTTTCAAATGGCGGGTCAACAACGATAAGTCCGCGCTTTTCTTTTGGTGGCACGTGGGCACCAAGCGCAAGATATCCGTCAAGATGGATGACGCGTGTCTGATAGTCACCGGCAAAATTATTCGCCAATTTTTTATAATCGGCTTCATGAAGCTCTATTGCCGTTAAGCGGTCCTGTTTTCTTAAGAGCTTCCGCTCAAGGTAAGGGGAACCCGGATAACAGGTCAATTTGCTGCTTTCGCCATTAAGGTCATTTACAACATTAAGCCACGGCTTGATGAGCAATTCGATATCGGGTTCGATAGGTTGATCAAGGACACGGCCGATACCATCAATCCATTCACCGGTTTTTTGTGCCTCTTCCGAAGCAAGGTCATAAACGCCGATGCCAGCATGTGTATCGATCACACGGAAAGCATGGTCTTTCTTTTTTAAGTATTCGATGATGCGGGCGATAATAATGTGTTTGAAGACATCGGCAAAATTGCCCGCATGATAGATATGACGATAATTCATTGTTTTGTTCTAACCGTTCCTCACATTAGCCGAGGCCGATTTTATGAGGCAGAACAACAGCGCGGGTTCCCACCGGCACACGGCTATAAAGGTCGATAATATCCTGATTGAGGAAGCGGATACATCCCGAGGATACACGCTTGCCGATTGACCAGGGTTCGATTGTTCCATGCAAACGGAAAAGTGTGTCTGTTCCGCCCCGATAAAGATAAAGTGCACGGGCGCCAAGCGGATTGCCGGGGCCACCTTTCATCCCTTCGGTCAGATGGCCATATCTTTGAGGCTGTTTTTGTACCATGCTTGCCGTCGGATGCCATGTTGGCCATACCGCTTTACGACCAATTGTTGCTTCTCCTTGAAAATCGGCAGCAGCCGACCGCGCGACACCAACGCCGTAACGCATGGCGCGTCCTTCCGAAAGCACAAAATAGCAGAAGAAGTTCGTTGGATCGACAACAATGGTTCCCGGCTTATAAGGCATATGGAACGGCACTTCATGGCGCAAATATTCGGGATTGATACGCCTTGTGTCAACAGCACTCACTGGAAAACCGTTATCGGTCGTAGCCGCATACATGGATGCGTATTTTTCGTTTAACGGATATTCGCCGTAACTGACCTTCTTCTTTTTTGGCGTAACTTCCGGCTTTGCCTTGTGTCGCCTTATAACATAGGTCGTTGTCGTTACCGGCTCGCCGGTATCAATAGGAACCATTTTGGGTAAAGGATGGCGAAAAGTACAACCGGCAAGAAAAAGTGGTGCCGAGAGAAGGAAAAAGCGTCTGTTCATTTTAAAGATCTCGATAGCCCCGACAGACCGTAAAATTATTAAGCAAGTTCTGGTCTGTCATAATTGGAAAAAGCAAATATCCTTCAATGAGGTTTGATGAGCAGATAAAAGAAAATGGACATCGACTCTTTTCTGCAAATCAATTTTTATGTGGGAAGCTTTTAACACAAAATTAACCCGACTTGATAGAGGTCTTTGAATCTGATTTTTTAATTTTTTTGAATGAACTCTAACTTCCACTTATAAACTTCTCTTTTATCGGCTTGTTGACCGGAAAGTATGCCAGATGTCGGGCTTGATGGTGTCACTTGTGCTTTTGGCTGCATTGATGCATGCGCTATGGAGTATTGTTTTGAAATTAACCGGTGAGGCGAAGGCCAATATAACGGTTTTCATGGCCGGCTCTTCTATTTTGGCACTTGCGGGAATTCCTTTTCAATCCTTACCGTCATTTGTGAGCCTGCCGATTTTGCTCATTTCTGTCATTGTGCAGGTCATCTATATGGTGCTTGTCGGAGTTGTTTATCAAAAAGGCGATGTAAGCCAGTCTTATCCGGTGATGCGCGGTGTAGCACCGCTTTTTGTTGCACTCTTTAGCGGGCCGGTCCTCGGGGAAAAATTGTCAATCAAAGCGTGGTGCGGTGTTATTCTTATATGTTTCGGGGTGCTGACCCTGGCGCTTGAAGCATTAAGACGCAGCAATAGAATTGCCCCCTCTATCATTCCACTTTCTTTGCTAGCTGCCACTTTTATAGCTTTATATACTCTTCTCGACGGGATCGGCGTCAGATTATCGGGAGCGCCTGTTTCTTATATTTTATGGGTATTTTTTCTGATCGGTTTGGTGAAAGTTGTTTTCGAAATCTTTAATGATAAAACGCGTCAACCATTTTTGACACACTGCAAACGCTATTGGTTTATCGGTTTTGTAGGTGGATTTTTGTCGCTCGCATCTTATGGCCTGGCACTTTGGACAATGACAACGTTACCGGTGGCACTGGTTGCGGCTTTGCGTGAAAGCGCAATCGTTTTTGCCGTTATTTTATCCTATTTTGTTTTGCGCGAACATGTCAGCCTTTCGCGCTTTATCGCCTCGATCATCATTGTACTTGGCGTTATTGCTGTAAGACTAGCCTGAAAATAGTAAAATTGCTAAATACATCCGTTTTCATTTGATTGAGTCGGAATTGCCATGAACAACGTAAAAATTGGTCATACAGCCTGTCCCCACGATTGCCCTTCAACCTGTGCACTCGATGTGGAATTATTGTCTCCGACAAAAATAGGCCGGATAAGGGGAGCAAAAGAAAACACTTATACGGCAGGCGTTATCTGTGCGAAAGTCGCCCGCTATAGCGAGCGCGTACATAATCCCGAACGACTGTTGAAACCTCTTGTCAGAAAAGGTCCAAAAGGCGAGGGCAATTGGCAGGAAGTCTCATGGGGCGATGCACTCGACCTCATAGCCGAAAACTTCCAAAAGGCAGAGAAAAAATACGATTCAACGACTATTTGGCCTTATTTCTTTGCCGGAACTATGGGATTGGTGCAGCGCGATTCAATCAATCGTTTGCGGCACGCAGGTAAATATTCGCGGCAATTTTCGACATTTTGTACCAATACTGCGGCAACCGGTTATTTTGCCGGTACTGGCAGAATTGCCGGTGTCGACCCGCGGGAAATGGAAAAATCCGATCTTGTGGTGATCTGGGGTACCAATGCGGCAAGTACGCAGGTCAATGTGATGACCCATGTCACCAAAGCACGCAAAGACCATCATGCACGCATTGTTGCTATTGATGTTTTCGAGAGTGCAAC
>CAMLLT010000242.1 GCA_946480935.1 uncultured Bartonella sp.
GCATAACCCGTTTGTTCGAGCTGCATCGCCAATGTCTTATCGCCAGTCTTGACGATTTTACCTTTATAGAGAACGTGCACAGTATCCGGCACAATATAGTCCAGAAGTCTTTGATAGTGGGTTATGACCATGAACGAACGGTCCGGAGAGCGCAAAGCATTGACACCGTTTGCCACAATTTTTAACGCGTCAATATCAAGGCCAGAATCTGTTTCGTCAAGAATACAGAGCTTCGGTTCCAGCAACAGCATCTGGAGTATTTCTGCACGTTTCTTTTCACCACCGGAAAAACCGACATTGAGAGGACGCTTGAGCATGCTCATATCCATCTCGAGTTCGGCAACGCCCGCTTTTACTTTTTTCAAGAATTCGGGCACTTTCAATTCTTCTTCGCCGCGCGCTTTCCTCTGGCAATTCATTGCGACTTTCAAAAATTCCATTGTCGCAACACCCGGTATTTCCATCGGATACTGGAAAGCCAGAAAAACGCCGGTTGCCGCGCGTTCTGCCGGATCCATATCAAGAAGCGACTTGCCGTTAAAGATAACTTCTCCGTCCGTCACCTCATAATCGTCACGGCCGGCAAGAATATATGAAAGCGTTGATTTACCGGAACCATTCGGTCCCATAATTGCTGCAACTTCACCATCGTGGATTGTCAAATCCAGACCATGCAGAATTTCTGTCTTGGTTTCGGCTATACGTGCATGGAGATTTTTAATTTCTAACATTTTTAAATCCTATTTTGTGGACACTGATAAGGCCCCCAACAAAAACAACAGCTTCAGTTAGCCGACACTACCTTCAAGACTGATGCCGATAAGCTTTTGCGCCTCAACAGCAAATTCCATCGGTAATTCCTGAATAACTTCTTTGACAAAGCCATTAACAATAAGAGCAATCGCCTCTTCTTCCGGAATGCCCCGCTGCATAACGTAGAACAATTGATCTTCGGAAATCTTAGACGTCGTGGCCTCGTGCTCGAATTTTGCCGTCGCGTTTTTCGCTTCAATGTAAGGAGCTGTATGGGCACCACAATTATTGCCGATCAACAGGCTGTCACATTGGGTGAAATTGCGGGCATTGGTGGCTTTGCGATGGGCCGAGATTTGCCCACGATAAGTATTATTGGAAAATCCCGCCGAAATGCCTTTGGAAATAACACGGCTTGATGTGTTTTTTCCAAGATGGATCATTTTTGTGCCTGAATCGATCTGCTGGTGTCCATTGGAAACCGCAATGGAATAGAATTCACCGCGGGTATTATCGCCCCGCAACAAGCATGAAGGATATTTCCAGGTTATCGCCGAGCCGGTTTCAACCTGCGTCCAGGAAATTTTTGAATTGTCGCCACGACAATCACCACGCTTGGTAACGAAATTGAAAATTCCGCCTTTGCCGTCTTTATCACCCGGATACCAGTTCTGAACGGTTGAATATTTTATTTCCGCATCTTTCTGGGCAATGAGTTCAACAACGGCCGCATGCAGCTGGTTCTCGTCGCGTTGTGGTGCAGTACAACCTTCAAGATAGGATACATAGGCACCTTCGTCCGCGATAATCAATGTGCGTTCGAATTGGCCGGTATTACGTTCATTAATACGGAAATAAGTCGACAGCTCCATTGGGCAACGAACGCCTTTAGGAACGTAAATAAATGACCCATCCGTGAAAACAGCCGCATTGAGCGCGGCATAAAAGTTGTCGCCGGCAGGAACAACCGAGCCGAGATACTGCTTTATCAGATCAGGATGTTCACGTATCGCTTCCGATATTGAACAGAATATGACACCTGAACGGATCAATTCTTTCTTGAATGTGGTGACCACAGAAACCGAATCGAACACCGCATCGACCGCAACGCGACCGGATGCATAAACATTATCGTCCAATTTTGAAGGTTCTGCTTGCTTACGTACACCCGCAAGAATTTCTTGTTCTTTTAAAGGAATACCAAGCTTCTCATAAGTATTCAGCAATGCAGGATCAACTTCATCGAGAGACTTTGGTGCATTCTGGCTTTTAGGGGCCGAATAATATGAAATCGCCTGAAAATCTATTTTAGGGATTTCCAGTCGGGCCCAATGGGGCTCTTCCATAGTCAACCAATGCCGAAATGCTTTCAATCGCAACTCCAGCATCCACTCCGGTTCCTGCTTTTTTGCCGAAATCAAACGGATAATATCTTCGTTAAGACCTAACGGGGCTTTATCTGCCTCGATCTTGGTTTCAAAACCATATTTATATTGGTCCACGTCAATTTCACGGACCTGACTTATAGTTTCCTGCACTGCAGGCATGGGCTTCTCCCTCCTGGCCGGGTCAAAAACCGGCAGTTGTCGATTATACCAAAATAAGCATAACTTGATTTAGTGTCTCGGTCGCCGGACTTCAATGAAAAACATGATAAATCCAGTCAAGCTTATTTGACCTTGTTTAAAACAGTTCTAAAGAAGATTTCAAGTGCTGTTTTTTAATTTTTTGAATTCCGGATGATTTTTTCGAAAGCCGAAAGAAAGTCATCAATGTTTTTCAAGCTCGTGTGTTTGCCTGTAGAAACCCGGATTGCGCCGTCTGGTACATGACACCCCATTGCTGCGAGAACGCCGCTTTGTTTTACTTTTCCCGAGGAACAGGCTGATCCGGCCGAAACCGCAAATCCGGCAAGATCAAAACCGATTTGCAGCGTTTCCGCTTTTAAACCTTCGACAGCAAAATAGGTTGTGTTCGGTAAACGCGGTGATTTTTCTCCGAAAATAACAAGATTATTACTCAATTGATGCAATCCGTGTTCCAGACGCATTTGAAGCGCTTTAGAATGGTCTAAATCCTGAGTTGTGGGTTTTTGTTCCATCGCTGCACCAAAAGCGGTGATGAGCGGAATTGACTCTGTGCCCGAGCGGAAGCCTTTTTCCTGCCCTCCGCCCAATATAAGCGGTTGCGGCATAAGAGCACTTCCTGTGGCTACAAATGCGCCGATGCCTTTGGGCCCGCCAATCTTATGTGCTGCGACGATATAGAAATCCCCTCCGAAGCTATCGATATTGACAGGGAGTTTACCAATATATTGGACAATATCGACAACAAGAACGCCGCCCGCCTGTTTGACAATATCGGCAATTTTCCTCACCGGCTGGATTACGCCGGTTTCGCCGTTTGCTGCCTGAATAGCAACCATTGGCAGACCTTCGGATTTATCATGAGACGAGAGTTTACTTTCGAGCTCTTCCAGATTGATGATGCCATTTTCATCAACATCAATAATTTCCTGCCGGTCTTTTTCAAATCGACCGCCTTTTCCAATGCAGGGATGTTCTGTTGCACCTATGTAGACTTTGGAAAAGTGAACATCCGAACGTCCCATTTTGTAATCGGCTGTGAGGAGCGTCATTGCCGCTTCCGTCGCACCGGAGGTAAAAACAACGTGATCCGGCTCGGTATGAAGACGGTTGGCGACCTGCCTCCGTGCTTTTTCGAGCAAAGCTTTCGCGGCTCGCCCTTCCTGATGGACTGAAGAAGGATTGCCATACACGTCGAGTGCGCTCACCAAAGCGTTGCGGGCAGCATCTGACAAAGGCGTTGTAGCATTAT
>CAMLLT010000243.1 GCA_946480935.1 uncultured Bartonella sp.
AAGTGGCTCCCCGGGCCGGATTCGAACCAGCGACCAACCGGTTAACAGCCGGTTGCTCTACCACTGAGCTACCGGGGAATGGCGCTCACTTGTGTGATGCAGCAGGGCTATAGCAAATGAATTTGTGTTTTGCAAATAGGGAAATGATATTTTTTTAAAAAAATATCATTACAACTTTGATATAAGCTTCAATTTCACCAAATTATCCGGAAAATTAGCCTTTTTCGCAAGCTATTGGTGAAAGACACTGCCTTCGGCCGAGCCGATAAAAAGAGTGAAACCATTATTTTTTATCAGCTCATAAAGCGCTCGCTCTGTTCAAAAGGTGATTTTTCAAGACTCACTTTTCGAAAGTTTGAAAGGAGAATTGTGCTAGATAGTTTTTGTTGCCATTCCGGCCATTTTTGATGTCTGCACATAAAACCGTTTGCGATTTTAACTTACGGACAAAAAGGAAACCATATTTCACCACGACATGATTGTAGCCGGTGAATTTTTTTAGATGTGTCAGGAAGAGACCCAAATCATCGTCCGCTACACCATACAAAAATCCAAAGTTAAATCATCGGAAAAGATTTATCAAAAAATACACATAATCATAATCGGGTATCTTGACGGAAGCGCTCGCTTAACTTAATGACCTACGTACATTTTTTGAGGCCTCGTGGCGGAACGGTTACGCAGAGGACTGCAAATCCTTGTAACCCGGTTCGATTCCGGGCGAGGCCTCCACTTCATCGCTTACGTTTTCAGGATTTTCTCCATATTATGTCATAAAAGCATTTGTGATGAGGGGGATTTATTGGTTCTTTCGGGGTGAGCATGGTTCTTTTCACGACCCTGTTTTTCATAATTTTGGAAAATCGTTGTCAGGGCAAAACCGTTTATCCCACTTCTGTTTATTTTATCTATTTTTGTCCATATCGCTTTTAACGAAAGAAATGGCTGTTTTTGCGAACTTGGCGGGTAAATGACGGTTTCGGACAACACGGACAAAACGCCGGTAGGCCAGAGGAGCTCCCACTCTGATTTTGAACTTCTAGCTGTAAGAAAAGCCCGAGTTTTTGTGATCCCCGAGTTTTTTGTGATTAAAGTCATTTTCTGTGGTATATGGACTCACAAACGGAACTATTAAGTGGGAAAACTCTATTTGCTGATTTCTCTAACGGAAAACAGGCTCGGCAAATCTTGTGATTGACTGTAGGCGTGTTTTTTGCGACATCTCACAGGGTATATATTTCCGTTACAGCATTTTTACGTGGTGGATTAAAAAGGAAGTTCGGTTATGGCAGCAGATTTTGCAATGCTCAGACAGAGAATGGTAGATGGGCAGATTCGGACCGTGGATGTTACGAAGCTGGGAGTTCTAGCAGCATTTTTGACCGTTCCCCGTGAAAAGTTCGTACCAGAAAATCTGAGGGAATTGAGCTATACAGACGAGGCGATTCCATTGACGGCTTCACGCGCCGGAGGGCGGGGACGCTATCTTATGAAACCTGCGGCTTTGGCAAAACTGTTGCAGGCGGCCGATATCAAGTCTGACGATGTTGTGCTCGATATCGGTGCAGGTACAGGATATAGTGCCGCACTTTTGTCAAAATTGGCAAGCTCGGTCATTGCTTTGGAAGAAGACGAAAAATTGGCAGCGAATGCCAATGAGAATTTGCAAAATGGCAGTTATGATAATGTCGTCGTTGTGAGCGGGCCATTGACAAAAGGTTACGCGGAAGAAAGTCCGTTCGACGTGATTTTGCTGGAAGGGGCAGTGGATTTTATACCGGAAGCTCTTTTTGCACAGCTTCGCGAAGGAGGAAGACTTCTGGTTGCAGAGGGGCATGGAAATTCTGCGGTTGCGCGCCTTTACATGAAAGAAGACGGCGTTGTTTCGGCTCGTCGCTTATTCAATCTTGCAATCAATCCTTTGGAAGGGTTTGTAAAAACACCGGAATTCGTATTCTAAATGTTCCTCTTGAGGGTTGCGCTTGTGCAACGTTTTGATTTTTAATGTGTCGATCCATTGCTTTTTTGTGACGGTCGAGTAAATAGTAACATCTCGTCTGAGTATGATGAGTTACGTAAAATTTTTGAATTGAGGTGTAGCTGTGGTGAAAACAAAAAAAGCTCTTTTTTCGGCTTTGTTGCTATCAGGCGTTGTTTTTGCAACGCAATCGGTGCATGCCGAAACGCTAATGGGGGCTCTCGCCAAGGCTTACACGAATAATGGAAATTTGAACAGCGAAAGAGCAAGTGCTCGTATTCTTGACGAGGATATCGCTATTGCTAAATCGAATTTCCGTCCACAGATCGAGGGGTTTGGCTCCTATGCGCGAGGGCGCAGTGCCGCGACAACATATTATACGACTACCGGTTCATTGGGTGTACAATTAAGCCAGAAAGTTTTTGATGGCTTTGTTACCAAGAACACGGTTGCTTCGGCAGAAGTCAAAGCACAGGCGCAACGGGAATATCTTCGAAATACCGAGCAGAATATGCTGGTAAATGCCGCAACAGCCTATGCCAATGTTTTCCAATATCGCCAAATTGCAGAATTGCGTCGTCAGAACCTTGCGGCACTTGAAGAACAGGTTCGCGCTGACAAAGCAAAACTTGATGTTGGTGAAGGAACAAGAACCGATCTGGCACAATCGGAAGCGGCGCGTTCGGTTGCAGTATCCGAGCTTAGTCTCGCACGTGCCGATGTCAAATCGGCCGAAGCGGTCTATCGTCAGGTCATCGGGGCTGATCCTGATAAGTTGGAGCGGCCTCCGGTTTCTAAAGCTCTGCCGGCCTCGCCGGACTCAGGATATAAAATCGGAGCAGCGACTCACCCCGCGATTCTCTATTCAAAATATCTGATTGATGCGAGCTCCTATAATGTGAAAGCAAAGGAAGGTGCTTTGCTTCCTCAGGTCGACTTATCGGCAAGCACTTCTTATAACCAGATTTATAATGGCCCCGGTGATGGTGGCCGGTCCAACTCTGTTGGTGTTTCCATTAATGTTCCTATCTATCAGGGCGGGCGTACTTCGGCTCAGATCCGGCAGTCAAAAGAACAACTCGGGCAAGCAAGAATCCAGTTGGATCTTGCTCAGGATAGTGTTCGCGAAAATATGTCCTCTTCGTGGTCCCAACTGGAAGGTGCTCGTGCTTCGGTTATCGCCTATCGTGACAGTGTTCGCGCTGCAGAAATTGCTCTTGATGGTCGGGTACAGGAAAATCGTGTTGGTCAAGCGACAACTCTGGATGTATTGAATTCGCGCACCCAGCTTATTAATGCACAGATTTCTCTTGTTACCGCCGAACGGAATGTTGTAGTCGCAAGCTATAATGTCCAGTCTGCAATTGGTAAAATGACAGCTGATCAATTGGGCTTGCGTGTTGTTAAATATGATCCGGAAGAACATAACAAGGCAGTGAAGGATAAATGGATTGGTGTGCGCACACCAGACGGTCGCTAAGTTTAGCTGACAAGAATATTTTTCGTTATCATTCAAAAGAACAAAATAAGGGTGCAATGGTGTTCCATGCGCCCTTTTATTTTTATAAAGTTTTGAATTCCTTGAGGCTTAATTGAAGAATAATAAATT
>CAMLLT010000244.1 GCA_946480935.1 uncultured Bartonella sp.
CCTTTGCGAGCGACAAAATCGACAGCCGTCTTCAAAACTGTAAGGGTTTTCAACCCCAAAAAGTCGAACTTGACCAGCCCCGCTTTTTCAACAAATTTCATATTGAATTGCGTAACCGGCATATTCGAACGCGGATCACGATACATTGGAACCAATTGCCACAAAGGCCGGTCACCAATAACGATGCCGGCGGCATGTGTAGACGTATGCCGATAAAGTCCCTCAAGCTGAAGTGCAATATCAAGGAGATGGCCAACCGTTGGGTCTTTTTTCTTTTCTTCCTCGAATTTTGGTTCATCCTTGATGGCTTTTGCAAGCTCGACGTTGTTTCCAGGCGTTTGCGGAACCAATTTGGAAAGATAATCTACCTGACGATAAGGCATTTCGAGAACACGACCGACATCGCGAATAACTGCTCGAGCCTGTAATTTACCGAGTGCAATAATTTGTGCAACTTGTTCGCTGCCATATTTGGATTGCACATAATGGATAACTTCTTCGCGTCTATCCTGACAGAAATCCACGTCAAAATCCGGCATGGATACACGTTCCGGATTGAGAAAACGTTCAAACAGCAATGAAAAGCGCAACGGGTCTATATCAGTAATTGTCAAGGCATAGGCAACAAGCGAGCCTGCACCTGATCCACGTCCCGGCCCTACGGGGATATCATGCGCTTTTGCCCATTTGATGAAGTCGGAAACGATCAGGAAGTAGCCCGGAAACTGCATTTTTGTAATAATGGAAATTTCATATTCCAGTCGTTCTTCATAATCCTTGGGCGTATAACCTTCCGAAGGACCGGCTGTTTCAAGGCGCATTTTCAGCCCTTCTCTTGCCTGACGTATCATTTCGTCAGCTTCCGCTTTGACAGCTGCTGCAGGATCATCGGATTGACCGGTGAAACGTGGCAAAATCGGTTTTCTCGTCGGCGTATAGGCGTGACAGCGCATCGCAATTTCAACGGTATTGTCGATTGCTTCGGGAAGATCAGAAAACAGCTTCACCATTTCATCTTGCGACTTCAGATAATGATCGGGTGTGACGCGTCTTCTGTCCGGATTGGAGACAATTTGACCTTCTGCAATTGCCAATAATGCATCATGCGCTTCATAACCGCTTTTATCTTTGAAGAAAGCTTCATTTGTCGCTACCAACGGTATGCCATATTTATAGGCGAGTTCGACAATTTCCGCTTCCGTTGCGCGATCATAATTGCCGTGCCGCTGTAGTTCCATATATAACCGGTCGCCAAAGGCTTTTTGCAGACGCTGCAAACGTTCTATGGCGCGATCTTTTTTATCCGCAACAATCGAGCTGTTTATTGGACCGTTCGGTCCACCGGTCAGGGCAATAATGCCCTCACTCAGTTCTTCGACCCATTCTATTCTCGCATTTGCGGGGTCAGTCTCGCTTTTATCGAGATAAGCGCGGCTTACAAGATGCACCAAATTCTTGTAGCCCGTTTCGGTGGCTGCGAGGAGAACAATTGACGTAAAGTCCGAAGGGTAACGCCATTTTGTAACACGTGGGTCGTACCCCACATCTTCGAAGTCGATAGCCAATTGGCAACCGATAATCGGTTGAATGCCGTCGGCAAAACAATACTGCGTAAATTCTAGTGCACCGAAGAGATTATTTGTATCGGTAATCGCGATAGCTGGTGCATGGTCATGAAGAGCATATTTTATGACTTCTTTGACCTTTATTGCACCTTCCAACAATGAATAGGCCGAGTGAATCCTCAAATGGATAAACCGCGGGCGTTCAATTTCCTCATTTTGTTTTTCAGTACTACCGTCAGACACGTTCAATCTTTCCAATAATTGTTCGCGATTGCCACGACAAGAAATGTAAATGATTCTGCCAGACGTTATCGTGATCAATGCATGTCTCAGTCATTATCACGACGGGCTCAGCAAGGCTTTCATAGCTTTGGGCGAAGGCCCCGGCTTGCAACATCAGCCCCTACTCGCAAAATCACGCTTTTGTTTTAGAACGTTATTAACCAGATTCCTACCGTTGTCACGAACAAACTCACAGAAACGAAGGATAACACATCATATAAAATATCGGACATCAGCTTTTCCTTTCTTGTTATGTATCCTTTATGTTCTTGTTTTGTTCTGTTTTCAAGTTATAATTTTCATCATGCCTTCCATGGTTAATAATTTATTTCCATGAATGATATTTCCTCTCGCATTCGAGTATAGTATATATTTTCGTTTTGATTTTGTTCGAATGATTTGCGTACTGCGCAGTCCGATCATTTCAGAAATGATCAACCGATACGGCGTTCCCCATCTTGCATTTGCAAACGAAAAATTCCGCTCAAGCGACATCCGTCGGCACTCATTGCAATGATCAACCGAAGGTTTTGTGGCTTAAAATATCCAATCGGCACAAACGATAAAACAGACGTTTCAAACTTTCGGGCTTTTAAAAGACAGGCTCCTATCCGGTCCTCAAGATGCATGTTAAAGGTCAAAATAGTCGAACATGCTTTTTCCATAATCATTCTGAATTTAGAAAATCCGTTGGTATTGAATGGTTTAAGGCTTCATGGAACTCCTGCCACAAACTGTTCGATGTTTCGAATTATTACGCCCCACTTCGAACTGGAGAATAGCCAAACAACCAGTCTATCCGGCATATGCAGTCAGAGACCAATAGCAATTGTCGCGATTTCAAAAAGAATGAAATTTGTTCGTTTTTTTTGGCCGTACGCCAAACTGTGCCTGCTATTCTCAAAACCGCTTTTATTTCAAAAAGTTTTAGCTGATAAATCGGATTTTGATACTGGTAAAAATGGTTTCTCGCCGCTAAATTCATAGTCATGCGACCGACATTACTTGACCCATTTTTTGCGACGATACGAAGCCTTTCCGGCATAGGGCCCAAGGTCGGTTTAACAATATCCAAACTCCTGAACATTGATCCGACACAAGACGAACCGCGACTTATCGATCTTATCCAATTGATGCCACACTCTGTTATCGACCGCAGACAGCGCCCCGGCGTTGCTTTTGCGTTAGACGGTGCTGTTACGACTGCCGAAATTGTTGTCGATTATCATCAGGCTCCTCCAAGCAACAATAAACGCCTTCCCTATAGGATATTCGGTCATGATGACACGGGGGAAATTACCTTGGTGTTTTTTCATGCTCAACCAAGCTGGCTACAAAGCCAATTGCCCGAGGGTGAAAAAGTGATTGTTTCCGGTAAAGTGGAACGATTTAACGGTCATGTTACCATGGTTCATCCCGATTATATTGTTCCTGCATCACAGAGTGAAAAACTGCCACTGATAGAGCCCGTTTACCCGCTAACGGCCGGTTTGTCAGGAAAAACTTTAGGCCGTGCAATAGGTGAAGCACTTGACCGGTTACCTCTGTTACCGGAATGGATTGATCACACAATGCTCAAACAATCCGGTTTTCCATCATTCGGCGTCGCTTTAAGACGAATTCACACACCGGTAGACCCCGCCGATGTCAGTGTCGATAGTGCCCCCAGAAAACGCCTTGCTTATGATGAATTTCTGGCCGGTCAATTAGCGCTGGGGT
>CAMLLT010000245.1 GCA_946480935.1 uncultured Bartonella sp.
TGATGATCCGGTTTATATTGACGCGCTTGCCCATTCTGTCGAAACACATTTGAAGGCACTTGATTTTGTTCCGGAAAAAATCATTGCGTCCTATCACGGCATCCCTCAATCTTACGCAAAAAGGGGTGACCCTTATCCGGAAGAGTGTGTGCGCACAACGGAAGCTCTGCGCAAACGACTCGGAATGAATGAGGACAAACTCATTATGGCCTTCCAATCACGCTTTGGCCCTGAAGAATGGTTACAGCCTTATACAGCTGCGACCGTTGAAAAATTGGCCAAAGAAGGCGTCAAGTCTATCGCAGTCTTCAATCCGGGTTTTGTCGTTGATTGTCTGGAAACTGTCGATGAAATGGGAAATGAAGCGCAAAAGACATTCAAAGAAAATGGCGGCGTCAATTTTGTCCATATTCCTTGCCTGAATGACAGTGAAGACGGAATGAAAGTCATTGCCCATCTTGTAAAAAGAGAGCTTCAGGGCTGGATTTGAACTATTGCTGAAATTTTAAAAATTTTGCATTGATCATTAATTTTAAAAATTTTGCATTGATCATTAAACGGGGGAAAGCTGCCTACCATTACTGTTTGCAGCTTTCCTCTAGCCAATAAAACTGTAACCATACATGCACTGATCTCGATATTTTCAAGGGAGAAGAATGTGTTCGGTTTTAATATCGCCTTATTGCTGTTGGTTGTGCTGGTTGTTGCAACATTGTTTGCGGGGATCAAGCAGGTTCCGCAGGGCTATCAATATACAGTTGAACGTTTTGGCCGCTATACCAAAACCTTGATGCCGGGACTTAATCTGATTGTTCCGTATTTTGACCGCATAGGTGCGCGCGTCAATATGAAGGAGCAGGTGCTTGATATTCCCACGCAAGAAGTCATTACCCGCGATAACGCAACTGTTTCGGTTGATGCAGTGGCGTTTTTCCAAGTGCTGAATGCTGCCCAATCTGCCTATCAGGTATCGGATTTGAATTATGCGGTGTTAAACCTCAATATGACGAATATTCGTACTGTTGTCGGTTCAATGGATCTTGACGAGCTTTTATCCAACCGCAATACGATCAATGAAAAGCTTTTGCATGTCGTCGATGAAGCAGCCCATCCATGGGGCTTGAAGATGACCCGAATTGAAATAAAAGATATCCAGCCGCCACGTGATCTCGTTGATGCTATGGCACGGCAGATGAAAGCCGAACGAGACAAACGCGCACAAGTTCTTGAAGCCGAAGGTGACCGGAATGCCAATATTTTGCGGGCTGAAGGTTTCAAACAAGCACAAATTCTTGAGGCAGAGGGAAAGCGCGAGGCCGCTTATCGGCAGGCAGAAGCGCGTGAACGTCTGGCGGAAGCCGAGGCAAAAGCAACATTGGTTTTGTCCGAAGCCATTGCCAAGGGAAATGTACAGGCAATCAATTATTTTGTTGCGCAAAAATATACCGATGCTCTTGCCTCTATCGGTACAGCCAATAACCAGAAGGTTGTGCTGATGCCAATGGAGGCTTCATCGCTTATCGGTTCGCTCGGTGGCATCGGTGCTATTGCAAAAGAAGTTTTCGGCTCGCCTTCGCAAAAGAAATAACGTTTCATGCGAGAGCGGAAATTGCGTTTCTGTCATGGTTGATGAATACGGCTTAAAACAGGTGGTTTTGACCCGTCGGCATATGGTAAATGGTAAATCCTTACGGAGCTTCACCGCTTGTAAAAAATTGAATTTTTAAACAAGCTGCCAAGCTTCATATTGTGCGCATGACTTCATAGAGTGGGCGTTGAAACTTGCTGTTCAGAAGGAACAAGGATGTTTGATTTATTGATGACCTTGGGAGCATGGAACTGGGTGGTTTTAGGATTTATCCTGCTCCTTCTCGAACTCATATTTCCGGGCGTATTTTTTGTCTGGTTCGGTCTCGGTGCTCTGTTAACGGCACTTGTTTCTTTACTTTTTTATCACTTGCCATGGGTTGCATCCTGGGAAGTGGAAGTCATTTTTTTCCTGATATTTTCTATCATCATGGTATTGATCGGTCGCAATTTTTTTCGCCGCGACCGCGAAACCGACGAACCTTTATTGAACAGGCGAACCGATCAGATCATTGGCAAAAGAGTTGTCCTTGAAGAACCCGTTCGCGATGGCAAAGGGCGCATTCGCGTTGACGATACGATATGGCGTATCAAAGGGCCTGATCTTCCTGAAGGTACGGAAGTCAAAGTGATTGCTTTCGATAATGGCGTTTTCACAATCGAAAAGGCCTGAATTCAAGGCCACACCATGATCGCGCCTATCTTTGATGTGTTTTTTTGGTAAAATCTTGTCAATGCCGGATATTTTTGATGTGCTTCATTTTCGACCGGTCAAGCTCGTTTATTTTCCGATTCCACAAAGCTTCCGGATTTCGTTTTTCCAAACTTTGATAAATAAAGGTGTTAACGTGATCTTTTTTTTCATGAACGGTTTTCCTTTTTTATAAATTCGTTTATTCCCTGTGCTGGAATATTAAGCAGGAATTGAAAAAACTATGCGACTGGGTGGGCGCCTTCAGGCGGCAATTGAAGTATTGCAGGATATCAAATCGCGTCGGCGTCCGGCTGCGGAAGCGCTTAAAGATTGGGGGCTTTCGCATAGATTTGCTGGCGCGGGTGACAGGGCTGCAATCGGCAATATTGTTTATGACGCCTTGCGGGAACGTTATTTGCTTGAATGGCGTATGGATAGTGATGACCCGCATGATGCCGCTTTTGGTGCATTGTTGGAAGATGGCGGGCTTTCGCTTGATGAACTTGCGCGTAGTCTCGATGGTGACCGTTTTGCACCGGAAGCATTGAGTGAACACAGCCGCAATATGTGGCTCTCCAAAAATATTGACGAAGCGCCCGATTATATTCGCGGAAATCTGCCGCAATGGTGTGTACCTCTATTTCAGGATATTTTTGGTTCCCATTGGCTTGATGAAGCTGTCGCATTGGCAAAACGCCCACCACTTGATTTACGTGTGAACCGCTTGAAGGCAAAACCCGAAAAGATTGTGCGTGAACTTGCCGGAACAGGTGCAAAACCCGTCTCATGGTTCGACAGTGCTTTACGCATTCCACCGATCGAGAAATTGAAGCGGCACCCCAATGTGCAGGCAGAGCCGGCCTTCCAAAAAGGCTATTTTGAAGTGCAGGATCTCGGATCGCAAATCGTGGCAAGACTTGCCGGAGCAAAAGCCGGTATGCAAGTGCTTGATTATTGTGCCGGCGCGGGTGGAAAAACATTGGCTATGGCGGCAGATATGGAAAACCGTGGTCAAATTCACTGTTATGACGCGGAAAAAGCCCGTCTTGCTCCGATTTTTGAACGTCTGCGCCGCTCCGGTGTGCGCAATGTTCAACCGCACGTCAATATAAGTGAACTTGACGCATTAAAAGAGCAAATGGATATTGTCCTGCTTGATGCACCTTGTACAGGTACGGGAACATGGCGCCGCCGTCCGGATGCCAAATGGCGCTTGACAGACGGTCAGCTTGAACGCCGTATTGCTGAACAGAAAACTGTTTTGAATGCAACTTTACCTTATCT
>CAMLLT010000246.1 GCA_946480935.1 uncultured Bartonella sp.
CTTTATGAAGTTGTCGGGCTCATTCGTCGTCTGGCAACGCTTTATGGAGCACGTCCTGAACGTTTCGGCCTCATTTCTCTCGTGAAGCGTGTTATTTCCCATCTTGCCGTTACCGGTACTCTTGCCGTTGGCGATGGCCTTGTCGAACAATTTATTGGACAGGGGCTCGCAACCCGCCTTTCTGCGCACTTGGGTGAAGGCGTAGTCAATGGTTTGATGACAACGCGCATCGGCATAGCAACAATGGATGCACTCCGCCCTTTCCCGTTTGATGGAGAAAAAAGACCGGGTATCAGTGATTTTACCGGAGACCTGATCGGTTTCAACCGGAATAAAGACAAAGAAAAATTAAAAAAAACACTTGATCGGGAAGATTACGAATAAAGAATTAACCATTTTTTCCGATAATGGCCGGTGATGTGGATTTGTCTTAACAGGTCACATCGGTTTGTACGGTTTTGCGTATACGGTTTTGCGTAATTGAGTAAAGGGCAGAGTAACGCCATTATGAAAAAAATCTTTTCGGCTTTTATTGGGTTGACTATAGCATCATCATCAATGGTGACGACAAGCTTCGCAGCTGATAGAGATGTTGATTTCTTTCGCTCGATAGAAGGTAGTTGGGCTGGCCCCGGAGAAGTTGTCGCCGGAAAATATAAAGGAACAAAATTCACTTGTACTTTTGCCGGCACAACCGAAGTTTCTCAAGTTGGCATGACACTTGATGGCAATTGTCGCGTTGGGGTTTTTTCACAGCCAATGAAAGCAACAGTTCTGAGAGGTCCCTCGGGCTTTTCCGGCGAGTTCAATGACGGTGCAAAAGGTGATGGACTTGATGTCGTCTCCGGAAAAGTCGGCGCCGACCGGATGGTTTTCGGATTGAACCGCAAGCAGCTCAATGGCGCTATGATGGCTCGTCTTGAAGATAAAAATTCGATGAATATTACCGTTTCGGTAAAAATTCAGGATGACCTTATTCCTGTCGTCGGAATGAAACTCAAGCGGACCGGCGACGTGCCGCGTGATTTTGCTAAAAAATAAACCTAGAGCAGTCGTGTAAACCTAGATCAGTGGCAATGTTCGGTAATTGCGGTCAAGATACATCAGGGCATCAATTCCCGGATGGGTTTTAACCGCCACCACTTCGCCAATCAAAACATAATGGGTGGCATGAATGTGCCAACCAACCAACTGGCAATCAAGAGCAACAAGCGCGTCGGAGAGAACCGGTGACCCTGTTCTCAATGTGCCCCATTCTGCTTGCAAAAACCGTTGTTCTTGGGAGAGTCCACCGCGGCCGGCAAAAATATCCGATAGATTTTTGTGATGCCCTGCCAATGTATTCACACAGAACTTTTCATTTTCAATAAAAATTCTGTTTTCCTCATGTTGCCGCATCAGACAAACAAGAACAGTCGGAGGGTTATCGGAAAGAGAACAACAGGCCGAAATTGTAACACCCCGTTTATTTTTGGTGCCATCGGTTGTGACAATATGAACTGCTCCGGCAAAATGGCTCATCGCATTACGATAGTCTACCGAGGAAACCGTTACAATCGGCTTGTCTGACGAAATTAAATGTGTTGAATGTTCAGTCATAATTCAATTTTCAATTCTGCCGGTCGGTTCTTTTTCCATTTTTAATAAAATTTACAGTGCATTAGTACGCAAATTTTTCCTAAAATGCTAGCAATCTCGGTTAAAATAACTTTGATAATGAACGTGTTGAGATGTGGATCGGCCGAAAAACGGGTTTTATACAGGAAAACTCCGTGATAGGAAGCAGCAGCCGAGGAGATTGGAATGTCTTTGCAACAAATAATTGCCCCTTCAATTCTGGCTTCAGACTTTTCTCGTCTTGGTCAGGAAATCTCAGATGTCGTCGCCGCTGGTGCTGACTGGATCCATGTTGATGTAATGGACGGCCATTTCGTGCCCAATATAACCTTCGGTCCGGATGTTGTAAAAGCGATAAGACCGGTGACGAACGCCGTCTTCGATGTGCATCTGATGATCTCTCCTGTTGATTCCTATCTTGAAAGTTTCGCCAAAGCCGGAGCAGACATTATAACAGTCCACGCCGAATCGACTCCCCATCCACACCGGTCTTTGCAGGCCATAAAAGCATTGGGCAAAAAAGCCGGCATTTCGCTTAATCCGGGTACACCGGAACATGTCATTGAATATCTTCTTGATCAAATTGATCTCATTCTTGTTATGACAGTCAATCCGGGATTTGGCGGCCAGAGTTTTATTCCCGCGATGGTCGAGAAAATCAAAAAAATATATGCAATGATCGAAAATCGACCTATTACACTCGAAGTTGATGGCGGAGTCACAGTCGACACAATCGGGAGCGCGGCTTCGGCTGGCGCAAACGCTTTTGTTGCCGGATCTGCAATATTTAAAAATGGTAATAAAGAAATTTACAAAACACGCATTGACGCCTTGCGCAAAGCAGCAAGACGCTGAAACAGAAGGAACTCGATCATGATACCGCGTTATTCCCGTCCTGAAATGGTCTCTATCTGGTCGCCAGAAACAAAATACCGCATCTGGTTCGAGATTGAGGCACACGCTTGCACGGCATTAGCCAAACTCGGTGTTATTCCGGAAGAAGCCGCAAAAAATATCTGGGAAAAGGGTAGCAAAGCAAAATTCGATGTCTCCCGTATTCAGGAGATTGAAGCTGTAACAAAACATGATGTTATCGCTTTTTTGACGCATCTTGCCGAATTTATTGGACCTGATTCGCGTTTTGTTCACCAAGGCATGACATCTTCCGACGTGCTCGACACGACGCTCAATGTTCAACTTATGCGCGCCTCCGATATTTTGATCAAAGACATGGACGAGTTACTTAAAGCTCTTAAAAAACGTGCTTTTGAATATAAAGATACAGTTGTGATCGGCCGCAGCCATGGCATTCATGCGGAACCGACAACTTTCGGGCTTAAATTGGCATTTGCCTATGCCGAATTTTCACGCTGCCGCGCACGGCTTGTTGCAGCAAAAGAAGAAATCTCTACCTGTGCCATTTCCGGGGCTGTCGGAACATTTGCCAATATCGACCCGCGTGTTGAAGCTTATGTAGCCGATCAATTGGGCATGAGTCCTGAACCGATCTCGACGCAAATTATCCCGCGTGACAGACATGCTATGTTTTTTGCAACACTCGGTGTTATTGCTTCGTCTATAGAACGTCTGGCAATTGAAATTCGTCATTTGCAAAGAACAGAAGTTCTCGAAGCTGAAGAATATTTCTCCCCCGGCCAAAAAGGGTCGTCTGCAATGCCCCATAAACGCAATCCGGTTCTTTCAGAAAATCTCACCGGTCTTGCGCGTATGATACGGTCTTTTGCCTTTCCGGCTATGGAAGATGTCGCCCTTTGGCATGAACGCGACATTTCTCATTCCTCGGTAGAGAGATTTATCGGCCCTGATGCCACTATAACTCTTGATTTCGCATTGGCACGGCTTACTTCGGTTATTGATAAGCTGCTTGTCTATCCGGAAAATATGATGAAAAACCTTAACAAGTTTCA
>CAMLLT010000247.1 GCA_946480935.1 uncultured Bartonella sp.
GTGTGCTTTTCATCGCACTTCTCTTGAAATGGAGAAAGCGCCTTGGCTAGAAAAATACCGGAAAATAAAAAGCCCGCTTTAAAAGGCGAGAGGCCACAACCTGCCGGAAAAGACGTTGCCGGAACAAGTGCGGTGAAGTCCGGCATTGCCGCAGCCGGACTTCTTGAAAGAGATCATATCGAAACAGCAATTGGTGAGGATAATTTTACAAAAACAGAAATTATCGAAACGGATACCAGCGCGCCGGATAATCAAAGAAATGCTCTTGTCAAAGCCGATATTGTCGAAGCGGAAATTGACGAAAAAGATATTGGCGAAGCCGGAATTGGCGAGGCAGGCCTTGACGAAGTAAAAATCCCGAACAAGAAACCGGACAGGGATTTGGGCAAGGAAGCGGAAAGGGAAGCGGAAAGCGAAGCAAGCGGGGAAGCAAACGAGGAAAAAGGCAAGAAAGCAAGCGAGGAAAATGCCGCAGCTCTTTCCGGCTTTATCAGCACAGATGAAGCAAATTCTTCCAAAACGGCTATTACCGGCAGTGGTTCCGCAGATTTGAGCTTCAGCAAGCCCGAACAATCAAAAAAAATCCGCTCGACACTGCCGCTTGTGATCGGTCTTGGTGTTGTTGCTGCCATTTTTATTGCGCTTTATCTTTCATGGAATATGTCGGTTGTGATCTGGCCGTTCCGTTTGGGCAAACTCGTTTCGCTTATTCTGATTGCCTATACCATTGCTGTTTCAACAGTGCTTTTCCAGACGGTTTCTAATAACCGGATTCTTACCCCCTCGATTATGGGGTTTGACCAGCTTTATATTCTCATCCAGACGGTGGTGGTTTATTTTGTCGGCTCGACCGTTATTTACGGGGTGAGCGACGAAGTGCGTTTCATCGTTGTAGCGCTCATTTTGACACTGTTTTCGACAAGCCTTTTCACATGGCTCTTTTCGGGAACCATCAAGGGGCTGCACATGACGCTTTTGATCGGCGTTGTGTTTGGCGGCCTGTTCTTCAGCTTGCGCATGTTGTTGCAATTGCAATTAAACCCCGATGAGGCAGTCAATCTCACCGATGTGATGTTTGCCAATTTCAACCGCTTCAACACCAATCTGATCGGCATTGCAGTGATTATTGTTGTGATTGTTTCCCTGATCGGCTGGCGTATGCGCTATCTTTTCGATGTGCTGGCATTAGGCCGCGATATGGCAATTAATCTCGGTGTCGATTATAAACAGGCTGTCACACGCATTCTTGTGCTGGTTTCGATTATGGTTGCCGTTTCAACCGCACTTGTGGGGCCGGTCACCTTTTTCGGCCTTCTGGTTGCAAGCCTTGCCTACCAGTTTACACCGACTGCCAAACATATGAGCGTGTTACCGGTTGCCATTCTGCTTTCGATTATTTTCCTTGTCGGCGGCCAATTCATTCTCGAACAGCTTTTCAATATGGCAAGCCGGTTGAGCTTTATTATCGAATTTGTCGGCGGCATTGTGTTTTTGACCCTGCTCATCAAGGGAAAATTGAGATGATTGAAATTAGCCATGTATCCAAAAGCTATGACGACAATAGCATTATCGAGGATTTGTCACTTGAAATCCCCAAAGGTGGAATGGTTTCGATTATCGGCCCAAATGGTGCGGGTAAATCCACACTTCTAACCATGATAAGCCGCCTGTTGCCGATCACAAAGGGCACAATTACTGTTGACGGAATTGATGTGACAAAGGCCAAAGGATCCGATTTTGCCAAACGGCTTTCTATCTTGCGACAGGAAAACACTCTCACAGCGCGTATCACCGTGGAAGATCTTGTAAGCTTCGGCCGCTACCCCTATTCACATGGTGTCTTGACAAAAGAAGACAAAACATTTGTCGATAATGCCATAAGCTATCTGGGGCTGGACCCATATCGCAAACGTTTTCTTGACGAATTGTCGGGCGGGCAGAGACAACGCGCTTTTGTTGCCATGGTGATTTCTCAAAACACCGATTATATCCTGCTTGACGAGCCATTGAACAATCTTGATATGCGCCATGCCGTTTCAATGATGAAGCGGCTTCGCAACGCAGCCGACGAATTGGGCAAAACCATAATTATGGTAATGCATGATCTTAATTTCGCCTCCTGCTATTCCGATCTCATCATTGCTTTGAAAGAAGGAAAACTCGTCTATTCCGCTGCACCCGAAAATATCATGAAAGATGAAATCCTTTCGGCAATTTATGACATCGACATCAAAGTCAAAGATATAGACGGGCAGAAAATCGCTGTTTATTACCGCTAGATCGGCTTTTTTAAAAAACTCTACCACCCGAAAACTTCGGAGGTGTAGAGAAAAACTGAAAAGTCGCAAGAAAAGGCTGCTCGAAGAAATCAAAAGCAATGAGCGGGAAAGAGCGGGTAAAAGAACAAAACCGTGTAAAGACAATAAAACGCGGGGAAGAACAATAAGACATAAGAAAATAAGGGCAAAAAGCAATTGCCTGAAAAATGTGTTGGAATGCGTTTCTTCACAAAAATATTCTTATGCATTTGAAGCGCGTTCATGTTTATAGTCATGGGGCAGGAAGCTTGGCCTGAAAAGATGGCTGACACAAGGTTGAAGTCCGCATTGTTGAAGAGACATCGCAAGTGAATAGAAATGCTGAAGTGACGAAATCCTATAAATTGGCCGCTATTTTTGCGATTTGCCTCGGCGTTATCATGGCAATGATCGACACCGGTATTACCAATACCGCCCTTCCCACAATTGCACAGGAATTCAAAACCAGCGAAGCTTCAACCGTTTGGGCGGTGACGGCCTATCTTCTTTCCATGGTTGCAATGACACTTCCCTTTGCAAGCCTTGGCGAAGTGATCGGCTTTCGCATTATCTTCATTGTCGGGCTTCTGGTTTTTACCCTCGCCTCGCTTCTTTGCGGGCTATCATGGTCACTTCCAACACTGGTTGGCGCACGCATTTTGCAAGGTATTGGCGCCGCCGGAATATTGAGCACCAACCTTCCGCTTATCCGCTTCACCTTTCCGCCGCAAAAATTGGGTGTCGGGCTTGGTATCAATGCCATTTGCATGGGAGTGGGCTTTTCTTTAGGGCCGACACTCGCCTCGCTTATTTTATGGTTTACCACCTGGCACTGGCTGTTTTTGATGAATGTTCCGCTCGGTATTGTGGCACTTGCCATATCCTTCCATTCGCTACCAAAAACGCCCTTGAGCCACTACCGGTTTGATAATCTTGCCGCCTGTTTTTGCGGCATCGGTTTTGCCGCGCTTATTTTCGGCATTGGTGAATCTGCGCACCGCCAGCCGCTTTCCATGATTATTCCGACCTTTGTCATTTCATTTGTTGCAATTTCCGCCCTTATCATCCGCCAGAAAAATCACCCTGCCCCGTTTCTGGCGTTCGATCTCTTTTCCTCGCGGATTTTTACCCTTTCCATTCTTGCAGTGCTGTTTGCCTTTATCGCGCAGGGGATTGCTTTTGTGGCGCTTCCCTTCTCGTTCCAGATGCTCATGCATAAAAGCCAGTTTGCCACCGG
>CAMLLT010000248.1 GCA_946480935.1 uncultured Bartonella sp.
GTGAAAGCAGTTCCGATTCGTTTGAAAACACAATATCGACCGTGCCTGTGCGGATAAGTTCGAGAAATTCGTCCCGATAACGATCTACACAGAAAGAATCAGAAAGCGTGATCGCCATCTGGTTTCCATTTTCATGGGCTATTTTTGCAGCCAGTCGCATAGCCTGTTTTGCGCGTGGCGGGTCCCACAGATAACCTTCAAAATAAATCACTTTGGAATTGGCAACTTTCGTTGCTTCGACATCTTCCGGTCCGAATTCGACGCAAGCGCCAAGATAAGTATTCATGGAGCGTTCGCCGTCGGGTGTGTTGAAAATCATGCAACGTGCGGTCGGCGCACGGCCTTCCAGAGGCCGCGTATCATAAACAACACCTTGTCCACGCAGATCATGAGCAAAGACCTGCCCCAAATGATCGGCTGCCACTTTACCCATAAAGGCTGCCTTTCCACCGAGATTGGCAAGTGCGGCGGCCGTATTGCTCGCACTGCCGCCCGATGTTTCGACCGCCTGTCCCATACGCGAATAGAGAAGTTCGGCACGTTTTGCATCAATCAAATTCATTGCCCCTTTGATGATACCGTTATTGACCAGAAAATCTTCATCCGTCCGGGCAATCACGTCGACAATTGCATTGCCGATTGCCAAAACATCATAATGTGCCATCTCGCTCTCTCCGTATTTTATTCTCCCCTCGCTCATTACTCGTTCAGAACACAAAAAACCAGAGCACTAAAGCCCCTCTTGTTTCTTTTTATCAGCTTTCTATCTATATCCCCATGATTTTTGACGCAGCCTATCGCGCTTTTTCGCGCCTATTTACCCCGCCATTCCGTTCCATGCTTTGGAAAGCATTGGGCGTCACATTGCTTTTTTTGGCAATTTTATGGTTCGGCTTGCGCGAATTATTCCTTTATTATGTTTGGCCGTTCCTACAACAATATATGCCCGATTTTCCCGATTGGGCTGGCTGGCTCGGATTTGTTGCCGTCATTGTTTTTTCGGTGGGGCTTGCTCTGCTTATGGCACTGTTAATTGCGCCAATCTCATCGCTGATCGGCGGTTATTTTATGGATGATGCAGCCGAAATCATCGAAAAAACAGATTATCCCGACGATCCGGCGGGACGCGCAATGCCGCTTGGCCGTTCGCTTGTCATATCGCTGAAATTTCTGGCTTTGAGCATTGTCGGCAATATCATTGCCTTGATTCTCTATTTCTTCCCCGGCGTCAATCTTGTCGCTTTTTATGCAATCAACGGCTATCTGTTCGGGCGCGAATATTTTGAATTTGCCGCCTGCCGCCATCGCACAGAACTTGACGCCCGCCAATTCTATAAACAGAATGCGCTTTCCGTATTTTGTGG
Source organism: uncultured Bartonella sp. (assembly GCA_946480935.1). GTDB lineage: Bacteria > Pseudomonadota > Alphaproteobacteria > Rhizobiales > Rhizobiaceae > Bartonella. The sequence continues at coordinate 1,365 of CAMLLT010000248.1, forward strand.
CGGCCTTATCATTGCACTTTTTGTTTCTGTGCCGGTGCTGAACTTGTTGACGCCGCTGTTTGCTGCGGCACTGATGACCTATCTTCATAAAAGCCTGTCGATAAAAAAGAAGTCTTTGTCACAATAGATCAGGGACAATTTCAACATGTTCTCGACTTTATCCGACTTTTGTGACAACAAGAGATCATGAAGCCTCTTGTAAAAATATGCGGGTTGAAAACACCTGAAGCAATTAAAGCTGCCATCGACAACGGTGCGCATTATATCGGCTTTATCTTTTTTGCCAAAAGCCCGCGTCATCTTTCAATTGAAGAGGCAGAGCTATTGCGCCCGCTTGTCAAAAAGCCGGTTAAGCTTGTTGCTGTTACTGTCGATGCCGATGATGACTTGCTTTCAGACATTGTTTCTCATGTCAAACCGGATATTCTTCAGCTTCATGGCCACGAAACACCCGAACGCGTGAAACAGCTTGCAACCACTTATGGATTACCGGTTATCAAAGCTTTTTCTATCCGTGAGCAATCGGATTTCGATCAGGTTTCTGCCTATCGTGGTATAGCCGATATGTTTTTATTTGACGCCAAAGCTCCAAAAGGCTCACAATTGCCGGGAGGTAATGGCGTGTCTTTTGACTGGTCACTGTTAAAGTCGCTTGACGAAGATAGTCAAACCGTGCTTTCCGGTGGGTTGAATGCGCAAAATGTGGAAGAAGCGATAAGGATTGCTTCTCCCGACATTCTTGATGTTTCAAGTGGCGTTGAAAGTGCCCCCGGTGTTAAGGACACAAAATTGATTGAAGGTTTTTTTGATTCTATCAAAAAAGCCGTTGAAAATTAAGGAGACTGACGTGGAAAAGTCGGCTGAAATCAATTCCTTCAAGACAGGCCCCGATGAAGCGGGGATGTTCGGTATTTATGGCGGGCGTTTTGTTGCCGAAACATTGATGCCGCTTATTCTGGAATTGGAGAAAGCATATAACGAGGCCAAGGATGACCCGGCTTTCAACATCGAACTGAAAAATCTTTCCACCAATTATGCGGGCCGTCCGTCAAAACTCTATTATGCCGAGCGTTTGAGCAAGCATCTTGGCGGTGCAAAAATTTATTTGAAACGGGAAGATCTGAACCACACCGGCAGTCACAAAATCAACAATTGTCTGGGACAAATTCTGCTTGCGCGCCGCATGGGCAAAACCCGTATCATTGCCGAAACCGGTGCCGGACAACACGGTGTTGCAGCAGCCACCGTATGCGCACGTTTCGGCCTGCCTTGTGTTGTCTATATGGGCGCCACCGATGTCGAGCGGCAAAAACCCAATGTTTTCCGCATGGAACTTCTAGGTGCCAAGGTCAATCCGATCAAAGCCGGAAATGGCACATTGAAAGACGCCATGAATGAAGCTTTGCGCGATTGGGTGAGCAATGTCCGCGACACCTATTATCTTATCGGCACGGCTGCAGGCCCGCACCCCTATCCGGAAATGGTTCGGGATTTCCAATCTGTCATCGGCAAAGAAGCAAGAGAGCAAATCCTTGAGCGCGAAGGTCGCCTTCCCGATCTGCTGATTGCTGCCGTTGGCGGCGGTTCAAATTCGATCGGCCTGTTTTATCCCTTCCTTGACGATAAAACTGTCAGAATTATCGGCGTTGAAGCCGGCGGCCGTGGCCTTAAAGGAAATGAGCACTGCGCTTCGATGACTGCCGGAAGTCCGGGGGTTTTGCACGGCAATCGTACCTATCTTATCCAGAATGACGATGGACAGATTCTGGAAGGCCATTCGATTTCGGCAGGCCTTGATTATCCGGGTGTCGGGCCGGAACATTCATGGCTCAAAGACAAAGGCCGCGTTGAATATGTGCCGATTCTTGATACAGAAGCACTCGAAGCCTTCCAGCTTTTGACGCGCCTTGAAGGCATCATACCGGCGCTTGAATCCTCGCACGCGGTTGCGCAAGCCATCAAGGAAGCGCCGAAGATGGATAAAGAACAGATTATCATTGTCAATCTTTCCGGTCGTGGTGACAAGGATGTTCACACAGTCGGAACACTTCTTGGCATGAATATGTGAGTTTGAGAGAACGGCTATGACAACACGTATCAAAGAAACATTTCAAAAAGCCAAGAATAACAATCGTCCGGCTCTTGTGACCTATATGATGGC
>CAMLLT010000249.1 GCA_946480935.1 uncultured Bartonella sp.
AAAAAGTTTGTATTAAAAACGGGTGGTGTATGACTAAACGACGTTTGATAGTCAGTGGCAGTATTGTCGTACTAACAGGTTTTCTGGGCGCCTGCACCCAGCAAAACAAACCCAAAGCTGAACTCGCTGATGCACCCACGTCGATTGCACGTGTCGGAACAATGACAACGCCGTTATCATACGGCTATCTGATTGACAAAAAAGTTCCGGTTCCGGTGTTCAAGGAATTGGCGTTCAATGGCAAACAAGCCAATCCCGCAGCACTCGCGAGAGAAAATGCCGCCAATCCCGATGCCCTCAAATCCTCGTCGGGTCCTGTTGAACTTGCCCATGCAAGCCCTGAAGTCGAACAGCTCATTTCCAAATATTCAATGGCCTATAATGTGCCGGAAAGTCTTGTAAGACGCGTTGTCAAACGCGAAAGCAATGGTAATCCCAATATTCGTAACGGGCCTTATCTCGGGCTCATGCAAATCAGCCATCCGACGGCCAAAGGCATGGGTTATCAAGGGGATCCGAAAGGGCTTCTTGACGCAGAAACGAATTTGCGTTTTGCCGTGAAATATCTGGCCGGAGCCTATAAAGTTGCAGAAGGCGACGAAGCGCAGGCAGTACGCCTTTATGCCCGCGGCTATTATTATGATGCCAAGGCTAAAGGACTTTTAGGCGAGACAGGACTTGGTGACAATTCCGGCATTTCGGATGATGCAAGAAGTGCTGTCGAATCGGTTACCAGACCAAAAACCGATCCCAGCACCGGTAACGGCACCGTCAATATTCCGATGCCGCAAATGAAAAGTAGCGGAACCTGATTTTAAAAAAAGTCGTCTCCACTTGTTTGTTATGCTTTTGTCGAACATGAAAAATGCATAAAGATCGCGTATGGGCAAACGGCCGGTTTAACGGGCCGAGCATTAACCGGTATTAAAACCGGTGTTAAGCAAAGCAAGCGCTATTAGGCAAAGCAAGAATATTAAGCAAAGCAAAATAAACATAATTCCTTCAGGTCACGGCAAAATTGCCCGACAATGAATCTTGTTTGAGCAGTCGCTCGGAATCTTGTTTGAGCAATTGCTCGCCAAGTTGTTCAACAAGAATAGCCATTTGATCGCGCATAACGGCGCGGCTTCAGGATAAATTTTGACCGGTTGCCTATACTCACCACGCTCCACGGCCGAGAGATCTCACCATAATCATTTATCTATAATCATCTGACCAGCATGATCTAACTTGATTGATCTCACCTAAGGGTGATCGTCTTTGGTGATGATCTGGCCTTTGTCGTGAATTGCCCAACATGATGAAACCAAAAAGCAGCCGAAGACCGGAACATATTGACCAGCTTTTTTAAAAAAACGCGCATAAGTTTTTTTTAAAAAACAGGTTTTGTTAGAGTTTCCCGATTGTCTTTCAAAAGAGCTCTGTTTGTCCAACAATGAGAATAAGTTTCCCGAAGAAGTGAACGCTGTTTTAAAAAAATTGTCTTATTAACCGATATAAGCAAACAGATTTAAGCCTGATTGTTTCAAGCCTCATCAAAATTGTCGGACAAAAGGTGCACAATTGCTTGGGATTCGGAGCACAATTACTTGATAAGTGACGATAATTGCTTGATAACGGGGTACAATTGCATGATAAGGATGAGTGGAAAGTTGTACTTTCGGCTTATGCCTGATAATGAGCTTTTTAATGGAACCTATTCTGTTCAAGAACAGTTTGATTTCAAAAATTATGGAAGTCGGAACAGGACCTGAACAAGATTTATACCACTTAGAATCAATTCCGGATTTTAAAAGAGGTCAGGATTGTTAAAACCGGTCAGGGTTGTTAAAAAGGTCATTGGAATGGAGTTTGATTGATGGCAAGTGTTATGCGAGATCGGTTAATCGTCGGATTGGACGTGGCTGATATTCGACAGGCAGAAAAGCTGGTTCAGGAATTGGGTGATACCATCAGCTTTTATAAAATAGGCTATCAATTATCGTTTGCAGGCGGGCTTGAATTTGTCCGTGAACTCAAAGCGGCAAACAAAAAAGTTTTCCTTGATATGAAACTTCTGGATATCGACAATACGATAAAAAGTGCGGTTGAAAATATCGTCAAGCTCGGTGTCGATATGTTGACTGTTCATGCCTATCCGAAAGCAATGCGGGCAGCCGTGGAAGCAGCCAAAGGAAGCAATCTTTGTCTCCTCGGTGTGACGGTGCTCACCTCGATGGATGACGCTGATCTGAAAGCGGCAGGCTACTCAGACGATGCTAAAACATTGGTGCTAAAGCGGGCAAAAGATGCGCGTTCGGCAGGAATGGGCGGAATTGTCGCTTCGGCTGCGGAAGCCCGCGCGTTAAGAGATGTTATTGGCCCTGATATGGCGCTGGTCACCCCCGGTATTCGCCCCAAAGGGGCCGATAAAGGTGACCAGAAACGTGTCATGAGTCCAAAAGAAGCAATTGAGGCCAGTGCCAGCCACCTTGTGGTTGCCCGGCCTATTATCAAAGCTGAAAATCCGTTACAGGCAGCCAAGCTGATTTTAACTGAAATGGAAGAGGCTTGATAGCATAAGCCCAGCAATCGTTACCTCGATTTTTAAAAGTTTCGCAGGGAGGCTGGCTTGGATGTTGTTGAGAATGGGAGTTTGGAATGTATGAAGATCGTATTCAAAGTGAGGAATTGAGAGCAAAAATCGTCTCGGCCGACGAGGCGGCAAGTCTGGTAAAAGATGGTATGGTTGTCGGCATGAGCGGTTTTACCCGTGCGGGCGATGCCAAACTTGTTCCTCATGCAATGGCAAAGCGGGCGAAAAATCACCCCTTTAAAATCAGCCTGTTGACAGGCGCTTCTCTTGGTCATGACACCGACAAGATATTGACCGAGGCAGGTGTTCTTGCCCGCCGTATGCCGTTTCAGGTTGACACCACTTTAAGAGCGGCAATCAATCGCGGCGAGGTTATGTTTATTGACGAGCATTTGTCGGAAGTGGTCGAGCAATTGCGTGCCCACCAGTTACCACCGGTCAATATTGCCATTATCGAAGCGATGGTGATTCATGAAGATGGCTCGATCGTGCCGACAACATCTATCGGCAATTCGGCAAGCTTTGCCTTGGGGGCAGATAAAATTATTATCGAACTCAATACCAGCGTTAATCCGGATTTTGAAGGCATACACGATGTTTATATTCCCGAAGCACGGCCAAACCGCAAGCCCGTCGAGGTTATAAAACCGGATACGCGCATCGGCACGACATCAATCAAGGTGGATAAAAACAAGATTGCTGCCATTGTCATTTCGGATGTGCCGGATAGCCCGTCATTGATTTCGCCAGCCGATGATGCAACCAATGCCATTGCCCGCCATTTGACCGAATTCTTCCTGAAAGAGGTCGACCAAGGGCGCATGGATATGACATTGAGCCCCATTCAGGCGGGTATTGGCACCATTGCCAATGCGGTTCTGACAGGCTTTGTGAATAGCCCGTTCCACAATTTGCAGATGTATAGCGAAGTGTTGCAGGATTCGAC
>CAMLLT010000250.1 GCA_946480935.1 uncultured Bartonella sp.
AATTCAATGACCCAAATCCTGTAAGAGTGATTGACCCGCAACCTTTTATCGGTAAGCGCGAAACAAAACGGTTATGCATTGTTGTGGATCGCCATGGGCGCATAAAATATGAAGGCGACAAAATTTGCGGCGAAAACATCATTGTTGTTTTGGCTAAAAAAATATCGCAAGCCTATCTGGAACATCTTCGAGCCTTAAGAATTTCCTATGTCTTCGCCGGTGAAGATGGAAATGATCTTGTGGAAGCCATGGAAAGTCTTGGGCGTTTCTTCAATATGAAGCGAATTGTTTTGCAAGGTGGCGGCACGATTAACGGAGCATTTCTGGAAAACGGGCTTATCAATGAATTGAGTGTGATGATCTATCCCGGTATTGACGGGCGCAAAGCTGCACCTTCCTTATTTGATTGGTCACCTCGCACGGATAATAGCGGAACGGGAAAAACGGTTTTGGTGACAGGAAATCCGGCTGCCGGCCAGTCACTCGAATTGCTGGAGGTAAAAAATGCCGGTCAGGGTGTTATTGCACTGCGCTATAAAATACACCGTGAGAAAAATCGGGAATAATAAGCGTTAAAAGCAATAGATCGGGCTTTCGGCGACGTATTTAACAGTTGCCGATGAAAAAACGCAATCATTTAGCCATTAGAGCATGAAGGAACAGAGTCGATAATTTTGCCGAACGCTATTGATCTTCTGGTTAAAAATATTTCTTTTGACTAAAAAGCATCTTCTGACGGAACCCATAGCACTTTAATATTCGGCTTTGACGGAGATTTAAGAAAAGGGTTGTTTCATCTCTTTTAAAAGTCGGTTGAAGCGGCAAGTTGTTCCTGCCCTTTGAAGTCTTGGAGCCGTTTTTCCAGAACCTCGATGGTGGTTTTTAAAGCACCTGAACCGAGCACCATGCGTAATGGTGCGGGCGTTATATCGACACTTTCGATAATGCGGGCAGCCATACGTTCGGGATCACCTGCGGCCAAACCGTTTTTCCGATCAAGCATTTTCTGGAAAGCGTGGGCAGGCGTGTTGTCATAAGCTTTTATAGGCTTTGCAATTTTTGCGCTTTTATAGCGGAATTCGGTTCTTGCCCCACCGGGTTCGACAATGGTCACGCCAATATTGAATGGCGCCATTTCTTGTGAAAGCGAGTCACAAAATCCTTCTATGCCCCATTTCGTCGCGTGATAAAGCGAATTTCCGGCAAAAGCGACTTCACCACCATAGGAAGAAATCTGGATGATGCGCCCATGTTGTTTTTTCCTCATAACGGGCAAGAAGGCGCGGATAAAGTCGATCGAGCCGGTGAGATTGGTTGCGATAATATCGTCAATTTCGTCATCCGATAATTCTTCGGCAGCTCCGAACAATCCATATCCGGCATTGCTGACAATCACATCAATTGTTGAAAACAATTCTTCGGCTTTTTGCCCAAGTTGTTTCACGGCTTTCCGGTCTTTCATATCGACAATTTCGACATGAAAATTATCGGGATAGCGGTTAACCAGCTCTTCGACAGGTCGAGTTTTGCGTACAGTTCCCAATACGTTATCGCCGCGGCTTAAAACCTGTTTGACCATTTCATAGCCGAAACCGCTTGAAACACCGGTTATTACCCAGTTGCGTTTGACCATCTTTTGAAACCCTTTGACAAAATGCACATTCAAATTTGCACGATCCTGATCGACAATGCGTGGTTGCTTATTATGAGCGAGATTAATCCGAAAAGCACGTCTTCTAAAAGAAGGCACGGAAGACTAGGCTTTATGCAAAATTTTCATAAAACAAGCTGATTTGCCAATGTTTATTGCCCGAAAAATTCTTCCAAGCGACAATGGGAGAATGAAAGGGTTAAGCAGTGAGAACAGAAAACTGCAATGGAACAAACCGGAATGGCAAATGGAACGCACCTTTTTAGAGGTCTTATCGGAAATTGAAATGTAAAATGCGCGGGGCGCGCGCGCACTCTTATAAAGCCTTGTAGCGTAAACAATCGATAACCAGTTGAAAAGCGGCGGTATGTTGGCGTCGTGTCGGATAATAGAGATAATATCCCGGAAATGGCGGGCAATAATTTTCAAGAATGCGTTTAAGCCGCCCGCTTGCCACCCGTTCCACCACAGCATCTTCGGTTGTGTAGGCAATGCCGAAACCGGCTTCGGCAGCGTCCAATGCCTGATCGATTGTGTTGAAGCTCAATTGCCCTTCAACCCTTATTTTGCATTCATGGCTATTTTCTTCAAATTCCCACACGTAAAAACCGCCGGATGTCGGCAATCGCAGATTGATGCACTGATGTTCGAGGAGATCACGCGGCGTTTCGGGAACGGGATGGGTTTCAAGATAGTGTGGTGAAGCGACAGCCGCCATGCGGAGATCCGGCCCGATTTTGAGCGCGATCATATCTTTCTCGACCTGTTCACCAAGCCGCACACCGGCGTCGAAACGCTCGGCCACAATGTCGGTCAAAGCGTAATCAATTGAAATTTCAAGATGAATATCTGGATATTTCGCAAGAAGCGGGCAAAGCTTTGGCCATAAAATGGCTTTTGCCGCATAATCGGGCGCGGTTATGCGGATTGTGCCGGATGGGTGGTCGATTGTTTCACAAAGGTTTTTAAGCTCGCTTTCCATCGCCACAAGATGGGGGGTATAAAGTTCAAGAAGGCGTTCGCCAATATTGGTCGGTGCAACCGAACGTGTGGTGCGGCGCAACAATTGTAAATGCAGGCGATCTTCCAGATTTTTTATCGAATGGCTCAAAGCCGACTGCGATATATTGAGCTTGCGGGCGGCTTTGGTAAAGCTTTTTTCTTCGGCAACAACCATAAAGGCCATAAGATCGGCGATATTTTCTCGAAGCATGACTGTGCCTTCAATTTTTGGACCGGATATAGTCTAGTCTATCATGAAGCACGGAAAAAACGCAAAATCGTTTGGAGTTAAACTGTGTGAACAAAAGTGGTTCCCGTTAGAATTTTGTAAGATTGATAAAAACTCTTGAAGAGGAAAGAGACTTTTAAAATTATAGGACAAGGAAAAACGGAAATAATCCCGATGAGCGGACGGGTATGTTCAATAAATTCTTGATGCAAGAACATACTTCATGGAAGGGCATATATGAAAGATGTTGGCATTATCATATCGGTTATTGGGCCGGACCGTTTATCACAAGTCCGGATTGTTTTTTAACTGTTTATGACAAGAAAGACGGTTATTTTTGAAGTGCGCTATAGGCCTCGATAATCATCCTTTCGGATTGTTTTAAATAATCGCCGAGAAGCTTGGCTGTTTTTTTCGCTTTTTCTTTTTTTAAGCCTTCGACAATATTGCGGTTCAAGGCTACAAAAGGTTGATGAAGCGAGCGCAAGTCGGAAACCAGCCCGAAGATTAAGCGCAGTTCGATTGTCAGTTCGCCAAAAAGCCGGTCAAGTCGCGGGCTGTTGCCAAGGCTTACCAGCAATCGGTGAAATTCCATATCGGCAGTACCGACATCCTGCCATTTTTTTTCTTCGCAGAG
>CAMLLT010000251.1 GCA_946480935.1 uncultured Bartonella sp.
CATTTTCTTTCATGACGCGGGCATGATAGGCGTTTAGCCATTCGCGTTCCTCATTCGTCAGCATATCAACTGCAATGAGGTTACGGTCGATCGGGCAGAGAGTGAGAGTCTCGAAACCGAGCATATCAATATCGCCGCCCTTGACAGGTTCGGCCGGTTTGACAACAAGCAGGTTTTCAATGCGGATTCCGAATGCACCTTCGCGATAATAGCCGGGTTCGTTGGAAACAATCATTCCGGGTAAAAGTTCCTGTCCACCACGTTTTGAAATGGTTTGTGGCCCTTCATGAACAGCAAGATAGGAGCCGACGCCGTGTCCCGTGCCATGGGCAAAATCCAACCCCGCCTTCCATAAGGCGATACGCGCCAGAACATCAAGGTCCTGTCCACGCGTACCTTTCGGAAAACGCGCCGAGGAAAGGTCAATCATGCCTTTGAGAACAAGTGTGAAACACCGTTTCTCTTCGTGACTTATCTGTCCGATTGCAACAGTGCGGGTGACATCGGTTGTACCATCACGATATTGCGCACCGGAATCAACAAGATAAAGCTCGCCTTCATTAAGCGGCCGGTTGGTAGCAGTGTTCACCCGATAATGGATAATCGCACCATCGCTGCCACTTCCCGAAATTGTATCAAATGACAGGTCTTCAAGTTTTGAACCCATCTTCAAGGCAGTGTCGGCACGGAAGCTTTCAAGTTTCGTCGCTGCCGAAATCTCGTCCACTGTGGCGGGTTTCTGCCGTGAAAGCCACGAGAAAAACCGGCAGAGAGCTACACCATCGCGCGCATGGGCCTGACGGCTTCCTTTAAGCTCTGCCTCGTTTTTGATTGCACGCGGGAGGCGTGCCGGATCGCGCAGATCTTTAATTGTGCCGCCATGATCAACAATCACTTGACGTAATTTCTCGGCGGAAAGTTGCCCATCAAGTGAAAAGCAGGATTTTTTTCCGGCTTCTTTGATAACTTCCGGTATCAATGCGGAAGGTTCGAAAATGTCGACATAACGGGCAAGATATTTCTTTTCATTTTCACCAAGCTTGCGCCGGTCGATAAATAAAGATGGCCGGCCTTTTGCCCGAAGAATAGCAAAAGACAAGGAAAAAGGTGTGTTGGAAACGTCATTGCCACGAATATTGAATACCCATGCGATCGACGACGGGTCTGTCAATAATACCAGATCACAGCCGTCTTTTTTCAAGCTCTCTGCCATCAATTCGAGCTTTTTATCGGCAGGAACGCCGGCATAGTCGAGTGGCTGGATTGTGACCGGCGTCAAGGGTGGTTCCGGCTGGTCGTGCCAGATGAGATCAACAAGATTTTTTTCCGTAGCGACAAGTTTTCCATGTGACTTTTCCTCAACGGCTTTCTTCAAAGCCTTGACGCCATTGACAGTATGAAGCCAGGGATCAAAGCCGATATTCAAGCCTTTGGTATTTTGTTCGAGCCAAAGCGAAGGAGGGCAGGAAACGAGATCGGCATAAGTGAATATTTTTCCGTCGGTCTGGTTGCGCACCTGCAAAGTGTAGCGGCCGTCAACGAAAATAACCGCTTTGTCTTTCAAAATCAGTGCGACACCGGCGGAACCGGTAAAACCTGTGAGCCATTGCAGTCGCTGGGCATGAGGAGGCACGTATTCGCCCTGATGTTCATCTGCCCGTGGTATCAAATAACCATCAAGCCCGAGTTTTTCCATTTCCTTGAGTAGCGCTGAAACGCGGAACTTTGCATTATCGGGATTTGTTGCAATTTCAAATGATTGAAACATAAATTAAGCCTCTGATTATTTTGAAGGGTCATGAATTGCTCACTCCATGATCGGCAATTCTAACACCTGTTATTTTTTGTCAAATAGTCTAACGGACATTTGATTTGTTGCTTGCCCTATTTTAAATGAATGGCAACCCAGCCTTCATGATGCAAGGTTTTGATGTATTTTGCACCTTCCGCCTCGAAGGCCTTAACCACGCGATCATGTTGTTCTTCCAGAATGCCGGAAAGCACAATGGAACCACCTTTTTTCAGTGCGGGAACCATTTGTGGCGCAAGTTCGATCAAAGGATTTGCCAGAATATTTGCCACGATCAGATCAAAGGGGGCGCGCTTTTTAATCTCTTCATCGTCAAGGCCGGTAGCCGTAATGGCTGTTATTGTTTTGGCGACACCATTTAGAGCAAAATTTTCTTTCGCAACTTTGATAGCAATCGGGTCAATATCGGTTGCCAGAATTCTAATCGGCTTGATCAAAGCGATGCCGATTGCCAGAATTCCGCTCCCCGTTCCAAGATCAAGTGCATTTTGCGGTTTTTCATGTTCCATAACATCGGCGATAAGTTCAAGGCAGCCGACTGTCGTTCCATGGTGGCCGGTACCAAAAGCCTGACCGGCATCAATTTCGATTGCGAGATCACCCGGTTTCACCTTGTCGCGGTCATGGCTGCCATGAACAAAGAAACGACCTGCGCGAACAGGATTAAGCCCTTCAAGACTATGGCTTACCCAGTCAATATCCGGAAGTACTTCTATTTCTATCTTGTTTTCATTGACGCCCAAAACTTGTGCAAAGCGGGGAAGGACCGAATTCTTTTCAGCTTCTTCCACATAGAGGGAAACTTCATAGATTCCATTGGCTTCATCTATTTCGGTGATTGCAAGGGGAAAAGCATCATCCTCGAAGGCGTGATCAAGAAGTTCATATTGTTTTTCAGCTTCGCGTTTCGGTGATTTATAATGTAGGCGGATCTGTCCCAAAATTTTTGTCCTTATGTTTTATTGTTTTGCCAGGCTCTTGAGACGCTCTATAGCAATCTGGTCTTTCAATTCATTTCTGTTTTCTTCCACGCTATAAGGGATTACACCGGCAAATTGGCCGCCTTTTTTGGTGAGAAGAATGGCTGCCGTATGATCGTAAGTATAATCGCCATTCTCTCCGGGTACTTTTTCAGCGGCAATGTTGAAAGACGATACCAGTTCATGAACTTTTGCAGGATCACCGCTTATGCCGACAACCTTGTCGGTAAAATTGGATAAATAGTCATGGAGAACTTCCGGAGTATCACGTTCCGGATCAACAGTGATAAACCATATATTGATTTTATCGGCATCCGGTCCCAATTCTTTGATCCAATTGGTCATACTCATCAATGTTGTCGGGCAAATATCCGGACACATTGTGTAACCGAAAAATATTGCAGACGGTTTTTCGCGAAGTTCTACCTGCGTAACGGTTTTTCCGTTGGAATCGGTAAGGCTGAAATCCTCACCCAGTGGCGGACTGACAAAGGTTTGCCAACCAAATATGAAGACCATAAAAACCGCAACCAATAAAACAATGTAAAAAACACTTGAAACAGTACTTTTAGTTTCACTCGTCATTGCCGAAATCCCTTGAGCTTGATGCATCGTCATAAAAGTCACTCGCGTGACCCCTGAAGATGATATTTCAAAATATATCGGTATGAAAACGATACTGCAATGAAAAGCGGTA
>CAMLLT010000252.1 GCA_946480935.1 uncultured Bartonella sp.
AGGAAGCATATGAAGAAGCCGGCGTGCGCGGTATTGCCGAAACAGCCTCGATCGGCTCCTATCAATACACGAAAACCGACATGCCTGGCGGTGAAAATGGCAATTTCAGTGTTGATGTATTCGCTGTACTCTATTCCCATCAGGAGAAAAAATGGCCGGAACGCGGCCAGCGCATCTTCGAATGGGTTACACCAAAAGAAGCTGCTCATCGAGTCGTCGAACCCCAATTAAAGAAATTGCTTCTTGATTATCGGCCGCGTTGATAGCAACCGGGTGACTTATCGCTTATAGCCGTTAAAAACCAAGCTCTCACCCGTTTTCCGGATACCGATTTGATAGAACCGGAATTTTTGAGATATTTTCCAAATTCCGTAAAATTACATCTGTCGGAAAAATTAGCGCTAATCTCTAGCTCCAGTGATTCGGGATCAGAACTTTTACTATCCCACCATAAAATTTATGTTTTTTAAAATCCTCACTTCGAGAATTCGAGGGAGAGATATTTTATGTTCACGTGATTTGACGAAAAATAAAGGGTGGAATTTGTTCGTCCCCGTTATTCACACCATTTTTCCACTAGTGACCCACTATATCTAGTTGTTGTACGATTTGAACAAACGACTCCTTGACGGGAAAGTGGTTTTGTTCTTTTATGACTTTCAAGCTGATGCGCTTTAAACCGCGTCACGTTTTACGTTGTAATCATGAGTAAATCAGTGAGTAGTCAAAATTGTAATTGCGAGCGGGTATGGCTCGCATTTTTGTTGTTTTGCGTTGATTTGAGGGTCCATGAAGCGTTGTGTAAAACTTAAAAGTTTATGATAATTTTACTATATTTGGTATAATCTTTGAGTTAATGACACAACATATGCCAGCGAACATCTTTCGCTAAAAGAATGTGTGTTATAAGTAGCTACATTTGACGGATCACAAAATGGTCCGTTTTTTTGCTCGCTACTTACGATCGTAAATCAGGGGTTAATCTCTCTCGCCCGTTGTAGAAGATTGAAGAGATTAGGGACAGTTTGTCGTCGGCGTTAAACCGACAGGAACAAACACAACATATTGAATAAGGACAGGCTATGAAAATTGCGCGCCATTTCACAAAGGAGGGACAATCTCCCTATACCGGTATCGAATTCCATAAAGCGACAAGTGAAATCAAAAATCCCAATGGTTCGATTGTTTTCAGGCTCGAAAATATTGATGTTCCTAGCCAGTTCAGTCAGGTAGCGGCCGATATTCTGGCACAGAAATATTTCCGCAAAGCGGGCGTACCGGCAGCCTTGAAAAAAGTAGAGGAGAATGATGTTCCTTCCTGGCTTTGGCGTTCTGTAGCAGATGAAAAAGAACTGGCAAAAATTGCCGAAGACAGGCGTTATGGTTCGGAAATGGATGCGCGGCAGGTTTTTGATCGTCTAGCCGGGACATGGACCTATTGGGGTTGGAAAGGCAAATATTTCGATACAGAAAATGATGCCCGCGCTTTTCATGACGAACTTGCCTATATGCTTGCCACTCAACGCGTCGCACCCAACAGTCCGCAGTGGTTCAATACAGGGCTGTTCTGGGCTTATGGTATTGATGGTCCAAGTCAGGGACATTTTTACGTCGATTGGAAAACCGGAGAACTGACAAGGTCGAAATCGTCCTACGAACATCCCCAGCCACATGCCTGCTTCATTCAATCTGTTGCTGATGACCTTGTGAATGAAGGCGGCATTATGGATCTATGGGTGCGTGAAGCCCGTCTTTTCAAATACGGTTCTGGCACGGGTTCGAATTTTTCCCAATTGCGTGGACAAGGTGAAAAACTTTCCGGAGGCGGTAAATCTTCCGGTTTGATGAGCTTTCTAAAAATTGGTGACCGGGCAGCCGGCGCAATCAAGTCGGGCGGTACCACGCGTCGCGCAGCAAAAATGGTTGTGGTCGATATCGATCATCCTGATATTGAAGCCTATATCGACTGGAAAGTTCACGAAGAGCAAAAAGTAGCCGCTTTGGTGACCGGTTCCAAAATTGTCAAAAAACATCTCACGGCCATTATGAAGGCTTGTGTCAATTGCGAAGCAGATAACGGAGACTGTTTTGACCCTAACAAGAACCCGGCATTAAAACGGGAAATTCGGGCAGCCAAAAAAGATCAGGTTCCGGAAAATTACATCCAGCGCGTTATCCAATTTGCCCGTCAAGGCTTCCGCGATATGGAATTTGATACCTATGATACAGATTGGGATTCGGAAGCCTATCTTACTGTATCAGGGCAAAATTCGAACAATTCTGTTTCTTTGAAAGACGAGTTCCTACGTGCTGTTGAAAATGACGGCGATTGGAACCTTATTCGTCGCACAGACGGAAAAGTCCATAAAACAGTACGCGCCCGTGATTTGTGGGACCGTATTTCTTATGCAGCTTGGGCTTCTGCCGATCCGGGTGTGCACTTCAATACAACAATGAATGATTGGCATACTTCACCAGCCGAAGGACCGATTCGCGCGTCGAATCCGTGTTCCGAATACATGTTCCTTGATGATACGGCCTGCAATCTTGCCTCGATCAATCTGTTGACCTATCGCAATCACGATGGTTCTTATGACCTCGAAGCTTATGAACACAGCGTTCGTCTATGGACTATCGTTCTCGAGATATCGGTGATGATGGCACAATTTCCGTCAAAAGAAATTGCCAAACGCTCCTATGAATACCGTACACTCGGGCTTGGCTATGCCAATATCGGTGGCTTGTTGATGACTTCCGGTATTCCTTATGATTCGGACAAAGGACGCGCAATTTGTGGTGCCCTTACGGCAATCATGACCGGTGTTGCTTATGCGACCTCGGCTGAAATGGCCAAGGAACTTGGCGCATTCAAAGGATATAAACCAAATAAAGACAATATGTTGCGTGTCATTCGCAATCATCGCCGTGCAGCCTATGGGGAAACGACAGGTTATGAAGGCCTATCCGTTAATCCGGTGGCTTTAATCGAGAAAGATTGCCCGGATCCGAAGATGATCGAGCGCGCCCGTAAAGCTTGGGACAAAGCCTTGGAACTTGGTAAGCTCTATGGCTATCGCAACGCACAGGCTACGGTTGTCGCACCGACCGGCACAATCGGCCTCGTAATGGATTGTGACACAACCGGTATTGAACCTGATTTTGCATTGGTGAAATTCAAAAAACTTGCCGGTGGCGGTTATTTCAAAATTATCAATCGTGCTGTTCCGGAAGCTTTACGCACATTAGGCTATTCCGAAAGCCAGATTGCCGAAATTGAAGCTTATGCGGTAGGTCACGGGAATATCAATCAGGCACCGGCAATTAATCCGACAACATTGAAAGCCAAAGGCTTCACTGATGAAAAGATAGAAGTTTTGAACGAGGCAATGAAAAGTGCCTTCGATATCAAGTTCGTCTTCAATAAATGGACATTGGGCGAGGATTTCTGCAAAAATGTTTTGAACTTCA
>CAMLLT010000253.1 GCA_946480935.1 uncultured Bartonella sp.
CCATGGATATATCCCCATGCAGGAGGTTTTTTATAGGGCAAAGCGCCAACATCATATTCTTTAACACGGAATTTCCGGAATGTTTCCGCCATGGGAGAAGAAAGTGCCGACATTGAAGCCGATGGCCGGTCAATAATAACAATCGGGATCATGGCCACAATCTTTTTCCATTCCTGCCATTGATGAAATGTCGCAAGACTATCGGCGCCCATCACCCAGACGAATCGGGTATTGCGATGGCGAGCGAGTATATAGGAGAGCGTTGTGATTGAGGTATAGGATTTGATTTTCTTTTCAAAGCCGGTAATTTTTATGCGCGGGTCGTCAACAAGTTTGGCACTTAAACGCATTCTCTCGTGGAGTGGCAAAAGCCCGCTTCGATCTTTCAGCAGGTTGCCGGGGGTCACCATCCACCATAATTCATCGAGCTTCAATCGACGAAGCGCAATTTTGGCAACCAGTAGATGCCCTTCATGCGGCGGATTGAACGACCCGCCAAAAAGGCCTATCCGGTTGCCGTTTTCGCAATGCGGCATTTTGTTTTCATATCGGAAAAAGTCATTCAAGGACGTATCTGCCCGTTACCGTTGACATGATATTGAAATGTCGTCAATTGTTCGACACCGATCGGACCACGTGCATGCATTTTGCCCGTTGCAATGCCGATTTCACCTCCGAAACCGAATTCGCCACCGTCTGCAAATTGGGTCGACGCATTGTGCATCAGAATAGCTGAATCGAGGCTTCTGAAAAACAGGTCAACCGCCTTTTTATCTTCGGCAATAATCGACTCTGTATGGTGGGAAGAATAGCGGTTGATGTGATCGATTGCGCCCTCTACACCATTGACTGTCTTTATCGATACAATGGCATCAAGATATTCGGTTGACCAGTCTGCTTCGGTGGCAAGCTTGGAACCCGGAATTTTATCGACAAGATCTTCACTTGCACGTATTTCGCAACCCGCCTGTTGCAGTGCAATAATAACCGGCACAATCTTATCGGCAATCGCTTTGTCAACAAGAATAGTTTCCACCGCACCACATATCCCAGTGCGTCGCAATTTAGCATTGATAATTATCTTTTTTGCCATGTCGAGATTGGCAGATTTATCAACATAGATATGGCACAAACCTTCAAGGTGGGAGAACACCGGAACACGTGCTTCCTTTTGTACACGCGCAACAAGGCTTTTTCCCCCTCTTGGAACAATAACGTCGATATTTCCATCAAGGCCGGTGAGCAATTCTCCCACTGCGTCACGATCGACTGTGTCGACAAACTGAATAGATTGTTCCGGCAAACCGGCAGACTTCAAGCCTTCAACCATTGCTTCATGAATGGCTTTGGACGACAGGAAACTATCAGAGCCACCGCGAAGAATAACAGCATTTCCGGCTTTCAGACATAAGGCGCCTGCATCGGCAGTCACATTAGGCCGGCTTTCATAAATAACACCTATCACGCCAAGCGGTGTGCGAACGCGCTGGATTTGTAACCCGTTCGGGCGCTTCCATTCACTCATAATTTCGCCGACAGGGTCAGGAAGACCGGCAATTGTATGGACAGCGTCAGCGATCGACAAAACACGTTTTTCATCCAACAACAGCCTGTCGACAAGAGCTGCATTCATGCCATTTTTTCGTGCGTTTTCGATATCTTTGGCATTGGCCGCCAATATATCAGCTTGATGGTCGCGAATATTTTTGGCGATTGCTTCAAGTGCTTGCGTCTTCTGCTTTGAAGGGCTAAGTGCCAATGTCCGTGCAGCCAAACGGGCATCTTTTCCCATTTTCAAAAGATTGTCGTGCAAACCAGCCATGAAATATTTCCCTTATTAACCACCGCTTTCCGGCAGTTAGACACATCACATCCGATAACTCAATATATATTATGATCGGGAAAGTCCGTTAAGCTCAAGGAACGATATTTATAATATAAGCCCGACAAATATTATTGATAATAAACGATGACTAACTCCGCAAAACCATGTCATTGCGATGAACCATTGCAGATCTTGGTTCATAACCTAAAACAGCTTCAATCTCGGAATTTTTCAATCCGATAATACGATCGGCCTCTTCGCGATCATAACTGACCAATCCTCTTGCAATTTCGAGGTTGTCCTTGTCGACAATCGCCACCGTATCACCATGGTGGAAATCCCCTTCAATGGCGACAACACCGGCGGCAAGAAGCGACTTGCCTCTTTTCAAAGCATGAACCGCACCCTCGTCAATTGTCAATGTGCCGGACGGAT
Source organism: uncultured Bartonella sp. (assembly GCA_946480935.1). Taxonomy (GTDB): domain Bacteria; phylum Pseudomonadota; class Alphaproteobacteria; order Rhizobiales; family Rhizobiaceae; genus Bartonella. Next base: position 2,261 of record CAMLLT010000253.1, read on the forward strand.
CAAGCTGGCCGGAAATCCATGTTTTCCAAGCACTGACAGGCTTTTCGCTGGCTGCAAAAAAGCTTGCTCTTTCACCTTGATCAATAGCCGCTAGTGGATGGAGGCGCTTACCCGAAGTAATAACCATTGCTGTTCCGGATTGATTGGCAATTTTGCCTGCTTCAAGTTTTGTCTTCATTCCGCCCCGCGATAATTCGGAAGCGGCAACACCCGCCATTTTTTCAATAGCCGGATTAATCGAGCGGATATAGGGGATGAATTGCGAATGGTCGTCAAGATGCGGCGGTGCAGAATAAAGACCATCAATGTCGGATAAAAGAATGAGGAGATCCGCCCCCATCATTGTTGCAACGCGTGCGGCCAGACGATCATTATCGCCATAACGGATTTCACCGGTTGCAACCGTATCATTCTCGTTAACGACAGGAATTGCGCCAAAATGAAGTAACGTATTGATTGTTGCCCTTGCATTGAGATAATGGCGGCGCTCTTCCGTATCGACGAGTGTCAGGAGAATCTGACCCGTCATCAAGCCATGTTTCAACAATTGAGCTCCATAGGCTTTGGCAAGTTCGATCTGGCCGATTGCCGCACATGCCTGACTTTGTTCAAGTTTGAGCGAACCCGATGGAAGTCTCAAGAGTGTCCGTCCCAAGGCAATAGCACCGGAAGAAACCAGAAGAATCTCTACGCCTTTTTTCTCCAATGCGGCGACGTCATTAATCAGGCTTTCAAGCCACTCGGCTTTAAGACCGTGCTTGCGATCAACGAGGAGAGCTGACCCGATTTTGACAACAATACGTTTATATTGATCGAGTTTTTTTAATTCCTGCACCATGAATGCCTATTCTCCGGCTTCCTTCTCCGCCTGCTCTTTGCGACTTTCTTCAATAATTTTAGCAATGGAACGCAAAGTTGCCTCTATTCCTGCGTGCGTAACTGCTGACAATAAATGGATTTTTTTCCCTGAAATTTGTTCGAGCTGTTTTTGTTTTGTCTGTTTTGTTTCTTCATCAAGAATATCAACTTGACTCAAAGCAACAACTTCCGGCTTTTCGGAAAGCCCGTGACCATAGGCTTCCAATTCGTCACGGATAATCTGATAAGCTTTGGCGACATCTTCTTCCTGTGCAGATACGAGATGGAGCAGAACCTGACAGCGCTCGACATGACCCAAAAACCTGTCGCCAATGCCAACACCCTCATG
>CAMLLT010000254.1 GCA_946480935.1 uncultured Bartonella sp.
TTCCAACGGCAGAAGTACCTCTGACGAATCTCGTTGCAGGCGATATTCTGGACGCAAAAAAACTTCCGATTCGTGTCACAGCTTTGACCCCGTGCTTCCGCTCGGAAGCCGGTGCTGCCGGTCGTGATACACGCGGAATGTTGCGTCAGCACCAGTTCTGGAAAGTCGAAATGGTGTCTATTACCGACGAAGACAGCTCGTTGGATGAATTGGAGCGCATGACCGGGTGCGCTGAAGATATTTTGAAACGGCTGGGGCTTCCATTCCGGACAATTACTTTATGTACCGGCGATATGGGGTTCGGTTCACGCAAAACATATGACCTTGAAGTATGGTTGCCGGGGCAAAATACCTATCGCGAAATCTCGAGCTGCTCGGTATGTGGCGACTTTCAGGCACGGCGTATGAATGCGCGCTACCGCAAAGAAGGCGAAAAATCGACGCGCTTTGTTCACACTTTGAATGGCTCTGGTGTTGCGGTCGGTCGCTGTCTCATTGCGGTTATGGAAAATTATCAGCAAAAAGACGGTTCTGTGGTTATTCCGGAAGTTCTGCGCCCTTATATGGGTGGATTGGAACGGATTGAAGCTTAAAAATTTCGGGGAACTTCAATATGCGTATTTTGCTAACCAATGATGACGGTATCCATGCGGAAGGGCTGAAAGTTCTTGAACAGATCGCCCGTAAACTCTCTGACGATGTCTGGGTTGTCGCTCCGGAAGAAGATCAAAGCGGTGTTTCTCATTCGTTGACAATTTCAGAGCCATTACGTTTGCGTCAAATTGATGAAAAACATTATGCTTTGAAGGGTACGCCGACCGATTGTGTCATTATGGCGGTCAAGCATATTATGCCGGAAGCACCCGATCTTGTACTTTCGGGGGTTAATGCCGGAGGCAATTTGGCTGACGATGTGAGCTATTCGGGAACGGTTTCGGGCGCGGTAGAGGGGATGATGCAGGGGATCCGCTCAATTGCTCTTTCGCAAGAATTTTTACACGAAACGAATCGCGACAATATACCTTGGAATACGGTTTTATCCCTTGCTCCTGATATCTTGAAAAAGCTCGTAAAAATTCCGCTTCCCGAAGGTGTTTTGCTCAATGTGAATTTCCCTGCTTGCGAAGCTGACGAGGTGACAGGGTTGTCTGTTGCTCCGCTTGGTAATCGCGGACACCAGATACTTATCGATAAACGCGCTGATGGTCGTGGCCTGCCTTATTACTGGATGTATTTCAGCAGAGGAAAAGGCAAGAACAAAGAAAAAACAGATATCGATGTGCTTCAGGAGAAGGCTATTTCTGTTACTCCTATAGAACTGGATCTGACTGCATATGGTTTTTTGGATGCATTAGAAAAAGCGCTCTTGGGAAAATAGAGGGATGGAAGCTATGCCCCCGATGTCAGAACGAGAAGAATTGATAAGCCTTGTCCTGAAAATGCGGGGCAGGGGGCTTGATGATATGGCCTTGTTTGCTGCATTGGAACGCACATCGCGTCGAGACTTTGTTTCGGCGCCTTTTACCGACAGTGCTTATGAGAATAAGGTTATCCCGATAGAATGTGGGGAATATATCGAGAGGCTTGAAGAACAATTATATATTATTTCTGCATTGTCTCTCGAAAAGAAACATCGTGTGCTCGAGATCGGAACGGGCTCGGGCTTTACCGCTGCTTTGATTGCAAGACTTGCAGGCCGTGTGACGACAGTCGAAAGATATAAAACTTTATGCGACATTGCCCGTCAAAGATTTCACGCATTGGAAATAGATAATATCGTTTTGCGGCAGATGGACGGCAGCCGCGCATTGTCGGGTTCAGGTCCTTATGACCGGATATTGGTGTGGCCATCACGTAATCGTGAACCGCAGGAATTTCTTGAATTGTTGGCAGCCAATGGCGTGCTTATCGAAGCTATCGGACCGGACGAAGGCGAACAGATGGTTGTACGCTACCGCAAGACCGGAAGCAGGTTCGAGAGGACAGATATGTTCAGAGTGCGCTACCAGCCCTTTATCGAAGGTGTTGCAGCTATTCTGTAATTTTCTTGCGAATATTGTTTCCTGAAATCACTAGCCATATTGAAAATCGTCAGACGATAAAAGGCTTAATCTCCGATAGGCTTTTTTTAAAGTTTTCGTAAATTATATATAATATGCGCCTATGATCGGTTCATAAGGCAAGAGGCTATTTTTACGGGCAATAATTTTTTTTAACCTTAATCGAAATTTTAACCGTCGAGTAACATTAACACGTTTTAATGGCTACAGTTGAGTATCGGGTATATGGACAAAAAACATGCGTTTGAAAGTTATGAGTAAAGCTTCGCACCGCTATCTTCGAACAGCGGCATTGTTCATCCTAGCTGGTTTTGCCGCAGGATGTAGTTCAGGTACTCAACGGTTTACTGACAGTTTTTATACCGGTGCTACCAATAACCAACAGCAGGCGATCAACAAACAAGCCGGTTATCAACAAATGCCGCAAACCACAGGCTCGATCCAGAGCAGCGAGTTGCCGCCCGTAGCCGGTCAGCCCTCCTATCAGGCAGCCCAGTCACAATCCCAGCCGACTTATAGTTCTTCTGCTTCACAGCCAACGCAGGTAGCATCTGCAGGTCAGGTCTTGGGTACACCGCCTCATAATCTTGGGCAGATGTCGTCATCATCATCTTCTTCTTCAATGCCTGCCCAATCGGCATCAAAGAAAAACGGCAGCTATATCGTACAAAGTGGCGACACACTTTATAGCGTTTCGCGTAAAACCGGCGTAAGCGTCGATTCGCTTAAAAGTGCTAACGGTTTGAGCAATGGTGCAATCCGTGTCGGGCAATCATTAATTGTTCCGGGCGGACATAATACGGAAGTAGCCTCAACGGCGGCTCAAACAAAGGCACAAACGCCGGCAGCTTCACCTGAAACAAAGCAGGCAGAGCCGACAAAGACTGCGGCTGCAAGCCAGCCGGCGTCATCTCAACCGGCGGCAGAACCGGCAAAGACGGCACAAAATGAACCGGCAAAACCGGCCGCAGAACCTGCGGTTGCCAAAAGTAGTGATACAACAATCAATCAGGCGGAAAATGTCGCCGTTGTGGCGCCACAGGCAACAGGCATTTCCAAAATGCGTTGGCCTGCTCAGGGACGTATTCTTTCAAGCTTCGGACAGAAAGAAGGTTCAAGCACCAATGACGGTATCGATATCATGGCACCGGAAGGCTCATCTGTTAAAGCGGCAGAAAACGGTGTTGTTATCTATGCCGGTGATGGTTTGAAAGAATTTGGGAACACCGTGCTTATCCGCCACGAAAACAATATTGTTACCGTCTACGGACATAACAGCAAAATTCTCGTTCAACGCGGACAGAAAGTCCGCCGTGGTGATGAAATCGCAAAATCCGGTATGTCGGGCAATGCATCGACACCGCGTGTCCACTTTGAAGTGCGCAAGAATTC
>CAMLLT010000255.1 GCA_946480935.1 uncultured Bartonella sp.
ATTTTTTCGATGTCGAGATAGGATTGGGATGAAGGCGAGGCGCCAATATGGATAGCCTCATCGGCTTGGCGTACATGAAGAGCATTGGCATCGGCATCCGAATAAACAGCAACCGTTTTGATGCCCATTTGTTTTGCTGTACGAATGACGCGACAAGCGATTTCGCCACGATTGGCAATCAGGATTTTTTTAATCATTTGAAGCCTCAAAGCGGGATAGTGTCATGTTTGCGATCACGATTTTCGACTTTTTTATTCCGAAGGGCAGCAAATGCCCGCGCCACTCTTTTTCGGGTGGAATGAGGCATGATCACTTCGTCAATAAAACCGCGCTCGGCAGCAATAAAAGGATTGGCGAAACGTTTTTCATATTCTTGTGTCAGGCGGGCAATCTCCTCTTTGTCATCAAGATGTGACCGGTGGAGAATTTCCGTGGCCCCTTTTGCTCCCATGACGGCAATTTCCGCCGTTGGCCAGGCATAGTTGACATCCGCGCCAATGTGTTTTGATGCCATCACGTCATAGGCGCCGCCATAGGCTTTTCGGGTGATGACCGTCACCATCGGAACGGTTGCCTCGCTATAGGCAAAGAGCAATTTCGAGCCGTGAATAATAACGCCGTTATATTCCTGAGAAGTACCAGGCAGGAATCCGGGAACATCGACGAGTGTCAGGATCGGAATATTGAAAGCGTCACAGAAGCGTACAAAGCGTGCACCTTTGCGGGCAGTGTCAATATCAAGACAGCCTGCAAGCACCATTGGCTGGTTTGCAACAACGCCGATTGTGCGTCCTTCAATACGGATAAAACCGGTTATCAGATTTTTTGCAAAATTCTCTTTGATCTCGAAAAATGAGCCCTCATCAGCGACACTTAAAATAAGCTCTTTCATGTCATAGGGCTTTGTGGATGAATCGGGAATGAGCGTATCAAGCTTCATATCGAGCCGTTCGGTATCATCGTAAAAAGGCCGCACAGGCGGCTTTTCTTTGCTGTTTAACGGCAGATAGTCGAAAAGCAGCCGGATATTTTCCAATGCTTCAATATCATTTTCAAAAGCCCCGTCAGCAACAGAAGACTTTTTCGTGTGGGTTGTTGCCCCACCCAATTCTTCGGCAGTTACAATTTCATTGGTGACGGTTTTTACCACATCGGGACCGGTGACAAACATATAGGATGAGTCACGGACCATAAAAATAAAATCGGTCATTGCCGGTGAATAGACGGCTCCACCGGCACAAGGTCCCATGATAACGGAAATTTGTGGTATCACGCCGGATGCTTCGACATTGCGACGGAAAACTTCGGCATAACCTGCAAGCGAGGCAACACCTTCCTGGATGCGGGCACCACCGGAATCATTGAGGCCGATAACCGGCGCACCATTGCGCACGGCCATATCCATGATTTTGCAAATTTTTTGCGCATGCGTTTCAGAGAGAGAACCGCCAAGAACGGTAAAATCCTGAGAAAAAACGTAAACCTGTCGGCCGTTGATTGTTCCCCAGCCGGTAACCACGCCGTCGCCCGCGTATTTTTGCTCTTCCATGCCGAAGTCGGTACAACGGTGATTGACGAACATGTCATATTCTTCAAAAGAACCGGCATCGAGAAGAACCTCGATGCGCTCGCGTGCTGTGAGTTTGCCTTTTTTATGTTGAGCTTCTATACGACGCTCGCCGCCGCCAAGGCGGGCACTCTGGCGTCGTTCTTCCAATTGTTGCAATGTTGCAAGCATTGTTTCTCCCTCGGTTTTCAAAAACCGCTAAAGCGCATCCCTTTATGGTTTTTTGTGATGCTGTTATGCGAGGAATAGATACCGAAAAAAAAGAAAAGGCGCGTTTTCTCTTGCCGCAGCCTTTTCTTTTCCTCCCACATGTATTCGATCAATAAAGGCGAAGCCTTTTTCCTCCACAATTCAAAGCTATCACAGCGAAAAAAATAATAAAGCTTGATCGTGTGCGAATGCATAAGTTATAAAAATGCAAATTGTAAATTGCGAAATTGTAAAAAATGGCTATCGGTAAACTTTATATCGGGCGGAGAGTACGTAAATTGCGGGAAGACCAACAATTGACGCAAGCCCATTTTGCCGAGCGTATCGGCATTTCTACCTCATATCTCAATCAGATCGAAAATAACCAGCGGCCGGTTTCGGCGGCTGTTCTTCTATCTTTGGCTGAAAAATTCCATATCGATATTTCCAGTCTTTCTTCCGGCGAGGATGACCGCCTGCTGTCTGCTTTGAGTGAAACTCTAAGCGATCCGCTATTTAGAAATAATCGGGCAGGCATGCAGGAATTAAGGCTTATTACGCAAAATGCGCCGGGTCTTGCACGTGCACTTATTACGTGTCATCAGGCCTATCGGCTGGCTTCCGAACAATTGGCAAGTACCGACGGCCGGTTACAGGCAAGTGGTCTCACGGAAGTTTTACCTTATGAAGAGGTGCGCGACTTTTTCCATTTTGTTGATAATTATATCGATGATCTCGACAGGAGTGCCGAACGGCTCGCCGCCGAAATCGGAATCGGTGAAAATGACAATCATTCCGCCATTATCCAGCGACTTGAAGACCGTCATCAGGTTCTCATACGCTGGGGCACAGATGATAATGGCATGGTTCGCCAATTTGATCCCAAGAGCCGCGTTTTGACGCTAAACCCTTATGTCGCGCCACAGCAACGCACGTTCCAACTGGCGGTCCAGCTTGCACAGTTTGAAGCGGATTCGCTTTGCGACGAGATTATCAAAAAAGCCTCTTTCAAATCGGAAGAAGCCAACGAGATTTGCCGCATCGGACTTTACAACTATTTCGCTGGTGCGCTGGTTTTACCCTATAAACCTTTTCTGCGCACTGCCAATTTGTTGCGTCATGATATCGAGCTGCTTGCTGCCCGTTTTAGTGTGTCATTGGAACAAGTTTGCCACCGGCTTTCTACCTTGCAACGCCCTGGCGAAAAAGGGGTGCCAGTTTTCTTCGCCCGCATCGACCGTGCCGGTAATATAACCAAACGGCACAGCGCTGTGAAATTGCAATTTGGCCGCTATGGTGCGGCTTGTCCGGTCTGGAATGCCCATCAGGCCTTTGAAACTCCTGGAAATATTATAAGGCAACTTGCCGAAACGCCGGATGGCGTGCGTTATCTTTGTCTGGCTGTTCAGGTGGTAAAACGGAACGGTGGGTATCACAGTCCGCATCCCCATTATGCTCTGGCTTTCGGTTGCGAAATATCGAATGCTTCGCAATTTGTTTATGCTGATGGTCTCAACCTCGAAAATAACGCCGCTTACGAGCCGATAGGTATTTCATGCCGGATTTGTTCGCGGACTGCTTGTCCAAGTCGGGCTGCTCCGCCGCTCAAGCATAAACTGTCGGTCAATTATAATGAGCGCGATGTGTTGCCTTATAGATTGGAACAAATCGGCTAAACTTGAAGTCAAT
>CAMLLT010000256.1 GCA_946480935.1 uncultured Bartonella sp.
GCCTTCCTTATATCGTCATTATTGTTGATGAAATGGCCGACCTGATGATGGTTGCCGGTAAAGAAATCGAAAGTGCAATTCAGCGTTTGGCACAAATGGCGCGTGCTGCGGGAATTCACCTTATCATGGCAACGCAACGCCCCTCGGTTGATGTTATTACCGGCACAATCAAAGCGAATTTCCCGACCCGCATTTCATTTCAAGTTACCTCCAAGATTGATAGCCGCACGATTCTTGGCGAACAAGGTGCAGAAACATTGCTGGGGCAGGGCGATATGCTCCACATGGTAGGCGGTGGCCGGATTGTTCGTGTTCACGGCCCCTTTGTTTCGGATGAAGAAGTCGAACATGTTGTGGCACATTTAAAGACACAAGGCACACCCGATTATCTTGCAACGGTGACGGATGGCGAAGACGAAGAAGAAAGCATAGAGGACGCCGATTCCATTGCCGATATTGTGGCCGCAGGCAGTGCGGGAGAAAATGTCGAAGAACTCTATTTGCAAGCGGTCAAAGTTGTCATGCGCGACAAGAAATGTTCAACATCCTATATCCAGCGCCGTTTGGGTATCGGTTACAACAAGGCCGCGACATTGGTTGAACGCATGGAGGCTGAAGGCATTGTCGGTCCGGCCAACCATGTGGGAAAACGTGAAATTCTTCTAAACCATGGACATGAATTTTGATAATTCAGTGGCCGGAATAATTCGCGAGAAGGTGTAGACAGTGATGTCTGCACCTTTTTGCTTTTTAGAGATCAAATCCCGTTATTTTTAAAAAATGGATAGCACCATTTTAAATATTAGGGGTGATTGATAATCTCCCAAAAAAAACGACGAAATTCGGCGTGTGTTTGAACGATAGCCGGAGTGAGAGGCTAAAATTTTATAAACGCTGATAACGATATTTCCTGATTCCTTTTGAAACTCTCGGCTCTTTCCTGTAAAAGAACAAATTAACATTTCTTTAACCGGTGGAGCAATCCTTGGCATTTCTGGATTTTCTATCTGAAAGTACAATCAGAAACGCTTTTTTGAGCGGCAAGTGTTCTTTCGTGCTTGACCGCAATGCATCGGTTTTATTGTGGCTTGACGGTGCTGCTCTTTCGTTTTTCGGCTTTTCATCACTCACCGATGCACTTGATCGGGAAGAGATTTTTGATAGCGCAGTCAAGCGCCAGATCGAAAATGGCATCAAAAGCGGCCGTCCGGTTCATTTGCGCGGAAAAAGCGGAACGGCACGCTCTTTCAATCTGTCACTCATATCCGGCGAGGCTCATGCATTAAATGAAACTCATGGGAAAAATGCGCGAGACGATCAAAAACAGTTTATCTTTGTCTCGGAAGTTCATTCAACCGGAGAAGCAAACGGGTCAAGCAAAGCGGCAAATGAAATAAATCGGAATCTTTTAATCACTCAACCGGAAGCACTTCTTGAAGGACTGGAAGACAATCATATTTCGGCTGCTATTTTTGGTGACGGAAACAAAATTCTTGCGAAAACGGAAAATTTTCAGCCGCTTGGCGATACATTGCAAATTTTTCTTTCCTCTATTGACGGTTTTTCACCCGTTAAAACCTTGATGAAAAATGGCGGAGGAAAAGTACAGGTCAATGCTATTCGCCTTTGCGAAACACCGCAACGTTTTCTCGTTCTTTGCTTCAATATCGCGACTATAGATGAAAACGCAGCCGGTCAAAACAATCAGAAGACAAATGAAAAGCCGGCCCGTTTTACATGGCAAATGGACAAAAACGGTGCGTTCAGCAATTTTTCCGACGCGTTTTATGATTGTGGTGGTGACGCTGAAAAATTGCTTGGCCGTTCGCTTGCCGATCTTGATAATGACTATAAAAATGCCGGTTTTTTAAGCCTTGAAGAAAAAATTTCGCAATGCATCGCCTTTCAAGATGAAGTTGTTCGTTTCCCAACTAAAAGGGATCAGGCGAATTTGGAAGTCTCTCTGTCAGGCCTTCCTGTTTTGTCGCTTGATGGAAAATTGGACGGGTTTCGCGGCTTTGGCACGGTGAAGGCTCCGGTCGACGGGCAGACAAATCCGGAGAATGGAAATCGGGATGTCGATTCTGTTGCAACTGTCGGGAAGAAGTTAGCACCAATACCGGAAAAGCCGGTTGAAAACGAAACAATTCAATCACAATTATCGACGGGAAGCGCGCCGGAGGACGCAGACAAAACGGCTCTTGGGGGCCAAGAAAATCAATCCGATCAAACATTGCAAGAGCAAGATACCGGTTCGGCTTTGAACAGTTCGGAACGCTCGGCTTTTCGTGAAATTGCCGAACGTTTGCGCAGCGAATTACAATTGCCCGCCGTGGCGCGGCCGCTTTCGGAAGCTCTAAAAACAGATAAAACAGCTCATGACGAACAATTATCCGGAGAAAACAAGTTTACCCCCGAACGGTCTTCCCTTCTCAATTTGCTGGATACAGCAACAGACGGCTTTGTTTTTCTCAATAATGACGGCTCTATAGAAGGTTTTAGCGCTGCCGCTTCGGCACTTACCGGCTATGATAAAGATGATGTGGCCGGTCGACCGTTTAAAAGCTTGTTCCGGACGACGTCCGAAGAAGCAATAAACGACTATCTTTCAGCACTTGAAAGCGGTGGCGCAAAACGGTTGTTCAACCGCGGTCAATCGGCAGATATTCAAACAAAGTCTGGCGATGATATTCGTGTTTTTGTCACTCTTGTACCGCTGACCAATCAAAAAGGATATGCGGGTCTTTTGCGCGATATGACGAATGTTTCGGCTCCAAGCCAGCCAATTTATGATAACGAGGTTTTTGCGCAAACCATCCACGAGATCAGAACGCCGCTTAATGCCATGATCGGTTTTGCCGATATTATGCGGGAAGAACGGTTCGGCCGCATAGAAAACGAGCGTTATCGTGGCTATTTGCGCGATATTGTTTCTTCAGGCAAACATATTTTGTCACTCGTTAACTCCTTTCTTGAAAAGGCAAAATCGCGTTACGAAGAAAAAACGCGCTCTGGAGAAAAGAATAGCGAAACGGCAATAGACAACCGCCAATCGTCAGTGCCAAGTTTTGACGTTATCCAGCAATTGAGAAAATCGGTTGCATTGTTTGAAAATCAGGCAAACGAAAACGGCATTATCATTCGCATTACCATGCCGCCAAAAATACCGGCAATCGGAATTGAGGCGCAGGAATTCAGGCAAATTATTTTCAATCTTCTGTCAAATGCTATACGTTTCACCCAACGTGGCGGGCAAATTGTGGTGCATCTTTCAACGACAGACAAAAATTATGTAAAATTATCGGTGAGCGATAATGGTATCGGTATGAATGAGGAAGAAATGGCACGCGCCCTTCAACCTTATGGACAGGTTGCAAGAAAAGACGGACGTACGGGCGATGCAGTCTTTACCGGTACCGGTCTTGGCCTGCCGACGAC
>CAMLLT010000257.1 GCA_946480935.1 uncultured Bartonella sp.
CACGATTGAAGACAAGTGAAATTGCCGGGCAAACTGTTGTTTTGAAGTTAAAGACCAAAGATTTCAAAACGCGAACACGCAACCAGAGCCTTGATGACCCGACACAGACTGCTGACCGCATTTTTCGCGTAGGGCTAAGATTATTGCAAAAGGAACTTGATGGAACAAAATTCCGTCTACTCGGAATAGGTGTTCAGCAATTATCGAAAGCGTCCCATTTACATGATAATGATCTTCTGGACCCATATCAGCACAAACGGGCTGTCGCTGAAACCGCGATGGATAAACTTCGTGCCAAATTCGGTAATAAATCAATCGAAACCGGTTACACATTCGGAAAAAATATTTCCTTGCATAAAACACCGGATGACAAGTCTCGGTAAATCGGAAATATCGCCATTTTTCGAATGATAGAGAGGTTCTCGAATTTCGCTTAAAAGGTAAGCCATGTCGGTTTTTCCGGTTAAAACTCTGCCTTTTCCATCTGTTTACTCTTAATGCGCAAATCGCATTTTTCCATATCCAAACAATATAGCCCGACGAATGTCGGCTTTATTGAAATTTTGGTTATAAAGAGCCTCCCCCTCTTCCGGCTTCAACTCTGGAAGAACACCCCTATTTTCAATCACATGGCCGAAATTGAATATGTCTAAAAAATTCAATATATTCTTATCCGGCAGCAATTATTATCAAGACGGAAGTGGTTAATACCAGCCAAGCGCAATCTGGGCTTCTTCAGACATTCTATCCGGTGTCCAAGGTGGGTCAAATGTCATATTGACCTCGACATGCGAAACGCCCTCTACCGCGCCAACTGCATTTTCAACCCAGCTCGGCATATCGCCTGCGACCGGACATCCCGGAGCAGTCAAAGTCATGTCGATTTTTACAGAGCGATCGTCTTCGATATCGATTTTATAAACCAGACCCAACTCATAAATATCGGCCGGAATTTCCGGGTCGAAGACTGTTTTCAGAGCATTGATGATATCCTCCGTCATACGATCGAGTTCGGCAGGAGGAATCGTTGAAGTGTTTGCTGCAACAACATGATCGCCCCAATCACCTACCGGTTCGGCAGTATGAATTTTGTTGTCGGAATCACTCATTAAAAAACCTCCTTGCCTTTTCCAACGCTTCGGCAAGCTGATCGACATCATCGCGATCATTATACATTGCAAAAGATGCACGACATGTTGATGTGACATGAAAACGATTAAGGAGCGGTTGGGCACAATGCGTTCCAGCTCTCACTGCTACTCCCTGACGGTCAATATACATCGAGACATCGTGAGGATGAATTCCCTCGAGTTGGAACGAGATAATGCCGCCTTTATCGGGAGCATGCCCGAAAATGCGCAACGAATTGATGGCTCCGAGCCGTTCCTGAGCATAGGCCGTCAATGCTTTCTCGTGAGCCTCAAGAGCTTTACGATCTTTCGACATAATATATTCGAGAGCAACGCCCAATCCGATAGCCTGAACAATCGGCGGAGTTCCTGCTTCAAAGCGATGAGGGGGTTCATTGTAAGTAATCTTGTCGACACTCACATCTTCGATCATCTCGCCACCACCCTGAAACGGGTGCATTTCTTGCAACCGGTCTTTTTTGCCGTAAAGAACGCCGATACCTGTCGGGCCATAAAGCTTGTGGCCAGTCATTACATACCAGTCACAATCGAGATCTTGCACGTCGGCGGTCAAATGAACGGACCCCTGTGCCCCGTCGATCAAAACCGGTATATTCCGCTCATGAGCCGCCTTTATCATCTCTTTGACCGGTGGAACTGTGCCAAGTGTGTTAGACATATGTGTGACGGCTACAAGTCTCGTCTTTTCAGTCAATGCCTTTTCGAAATCCTCCAAATGGAGAACTCCATCATCGTCAACCGGCACGAAAACAAGTTTTACGCCCTTGACTTCGCGTATAAAATGCCAGGGAACGATATTGGAATGATGTTCCATAATCGTCAAAACAATTTCGTCACCTTCCGAAAAACGCGGCATTCCATATCCATATGCAACAGTATTGATGGCTTCAGTCGCGTTTTTGGTAAAGACAATTTCATCATGAGATGAAGCATTCACGAATTTACGAACGCTTTCTCTGGCTTTTTCATAAAGCTCGGTTGCAGTGTTCGACAAAAAATGAAGGCCGCGATGAACATTGGCATAGCTTGTCCGATAGACCTCGTCCATAGCCTCAAGTACCTGCTTCGGCTTCTGGGCCGAAGCAGCATTATCGAGATAAGCCAGACGTTTACCGTAGATTTTCTGATCAAGAATCGGAAAATCACGCCGTATTTGATCGATATCGAAAGACGAAGACGTTTGGTCTGTCATCATTATTCCTTCTTAGAGGTGCTTTTCCAACCATTGATTAATGAGAGCAACAATGATGTCTTTCATTTGATCGTTTTCCACGTCATCAATCAATTGCGAGACAAACGCCTTTACCAACAGGCCACGAGCGACAGATTCTTCGATACCGCGTGCCATCAGATAAAAGAGTTGATCGCGATCGATCTCCGCAACTGTGGAACCGTGTCCGCAAGCAACATCATCAGCAAAAATTTCAAGTTCGGGTTTCGAATCGAATTCTGCGTCATCCGATAAAATAAGACTATTGCACGTCATCCGGGCATCGGTTTTCTGAGCTTCTCTGGAAACCTTGATCATGCCCTGAAACGCACCTCTTGCATTATCAGTTACGACATTGCGGACAATTTCGGTCGAAACAGTATCCTCGCCAATGTGACGGACAAACATTGTAACGTCGCTATGACTGGCGCCTGCAAGGAGATTGATCGTCCTCAATTGGAAGTCCCCTCCCTCGCCCGGCATTTCAATGTCTATTTCCTGCCGGTTCAACTCACTTGCGACATTCACGATGTAAAGGGTCAGTTTTGCTTTCTTATCAAGATTTGCAAGAAACTTGGAAAACTGCGTCGCATCAAAACCCCGATCACGAATGATAATCCAGGTTACATCTGCTCCCTCCCCTATTTTGAGGTCTTGCACGGAAGTTACAAATGTGGATTTTTCTCCACCCAATTGTCTTTCAATGAAAGTAACCGAGCTATTATTTCCTACTTTAATTTGGGAATAGGCATGAGCCTGACCACCCGGATTGATCATTTGCAATTCAATCGGATCAGCAATTTTTGCATCGTCTGCCACTTCAAGAAGCCAGCCATCTGTAACAAAAGCAGTATTGACCTGACCGACAAAATCATCGTCGGAAATATCCGGCTTCAGGGTGAAATGCTCGTTAGCAAGTTCATCGGCCACGCGTTTTGTCGTTATCGATTGCACTTGTGGAGCATCGAGTGTTTTGCCGTTAAATATGGCAAATACAGAATCCTTTGGCAGAAGTGGGTCGCGAGATAATCCGTCACCTTCATCACTGAA
>CAMLLT010000258.1 GCA_946480935.1 uncultured Bartonella sp.
CCGACACCAACGCTTAAAGCAATTGCAATGATAAGAAGTGCCCGCCGGTCAAGCTTGATTGAGGAAAGGATATTGATTCCGGAGGCGGCAACCGAGCCGAACATTATCATGGCAGCACCGCCAAGAACCGGTTCCGGCATTGCTTGTATGAGGGCAGCAATTTTCGGAAAAAGACCAAGGACAACAAGAATAGCCGCAATCCACAAGCCGACATAGCGGCTTGCAACGCCGGTCAACTGGATAATGCCGTTATTTTGCGCAAAGACCGAACTTGGAAATGTATTGAAGAAACCGGCAAGAAGAGAATTGGCACCATTGACAAGCACACCACCCTTTATTCTCTTCATCCATAATGGCCCCGAAACCGGCTCGCTTGAAATTTTGCTTGTCGCTGTAATGTCGCCAACCGCTTCAAGAGAGGTAACAAGATAGATCATGATGAGCGGAATAAACAGTGACCACGAAAATGATAATCCGAAATGGAGCGGCCTTGGCAAAGCAAAAAGTGCGGAATGTTCAAAACCGGAAAAATCGAGCCTGCCCATGAAACCCGCCATGACATAACCGACAGCAAGGGCAAGAATAATGGCACTGGAGCGCACCCACGTAATCGTCACACGGTTTAAAAGAATAATCAGCGCAAAGACTGTGCATGACAAAGCGAGATTTTGTAAACTGGCAAAACTTCCCTTTTCGCCAAGCGAAGCATAACCGCCCCCCATACTGATAAGCCCCTCTTTAATTAGAGTAAGGCCGATCAATAAAACCACAATACCGGTGACAAGCGGGGTAATCATACGACTGATAAAGGGAAGAATGCGCGAAACCGACATTTCAATAAAAGAACCGGCAATCACCACACCGAAGACGGCTGACATCACCTCGTTTGCCGGAATACCGCTTGCAACCATGGCCGCAGAACCGGCCGAAAGCGGCCCGACAAAATTGAAACTGGTTCCTTGCACAATCAGCAATCCGGCACCGAAGGGGCCGATTTTTTTACATTGTACAAAAGTAGCAACACCGGAAATGATAAGCGACATGGATAAAACCATGGCTGTATCTTCCGGCGACACACCGGCAGCACTGCAAATGATAAATCCCGGCGTAATAATCGGCACAATAATTGCCAATAAATGTTGGAGAGCGGCCAAAAACGCGACAGGTGCATGCGGGTGGTCATTCATCTCGAAAACGAGATCACCCGATTTTTTATGCGTTTTATAGGTCTCCATCGGCTTTCTCCATCAGCACAACATGATGCGTGAAAATTGAAGGGAAATTTTCAAGTTAACGTTCTAGTTGAGGATTGATAAAGAAAGGTCAAGTCTATTCGACTGTAAGCTCAATTTATCCACCAGCAAGCAAGGCCATTTCAATATATAAGTCTTATAACAATCCCGCGATGATACGAATCTCTCTCAAGATTTGAGCGGGCGCTTCTTGCAAGAACACATCTTGTTGGCTTTAAAACAACAATTATATGCAATAACGACAATGAACAAAAACCGGAAACGCGTTTCTATAAAATCCGGATTGGACGAGAAAAATGAATATTGGTGAAGCAGCAAAACAATCGGGTCTTAGTGCAAAAATGATCCGCCATTATGAGGAAACCGGACTTATTTCACCAGCCCACCGGAGCGAAAACGGCTATCGCATTTATACTGATGACGATATTCAAACCTTGCGCTTCATCCGCCGCTCAAGACTGCTCGGTTTTTCTTCCGAAGATATTCGCGTTCTCCTCGGATTATGGAAAGATCATAGCCGTGCTTCAAGCGAAGTTAAAAAACTCGCCCTTTCCCATATCAAGGCTTTGCGGGAAAAAATGGATTCCCTACAGGTGATGATTAATACACTCGACCACCTTGTCCATCACTGCCATGGTGATGACAGGCCGGACTGTCCGATTCTTGAAGATCTTGCAGGGTGCAGTCATTGTCACTGATGAAACCTGCCGTTATATTTTTTAAAAAAGCTCACTTTTGGCAAGTCGGTTCGTGCTATTTTCAGCGCGGCAAATCTTGTAAAGCTTAAAAAAATACCATGCTTGTTTGTCACAATTTAGCGATTTTAAAGAAAACACTTTTTATTGTGGCAGAAGAATACTACACATAAGATAATAAGAATAAACGGAATTTGAAATGCGTAAAATACTTGAGATCAACGATCTTAAAAAACTTGCCAAACGTCGCGTACCCAAGATGTTTTTTGACTATGCCGATTCCGGAGCATGGACAGAAAGCACTTATCGCGCCAATGAAGAAGACTTCAAAAAAATAAAGCTGCGCCAGCGTGTTCTGGTCGATATGACCAATCGTTCGCTTGAAAGCGAAATGATCGGCCAGAAAGTTTCTATGCCGGTTGCTTTGTCGCCCACCGGTTTGACAGGAATGCAACATGCCAATGGTGAAATGTTGGCAGCGCAAGCTGCCGAAGAATTCGGCGTGCCTTTCACATTGTCGACAATGAGCATTTGCTCGATTGAAGATGTTGCATCGGTGACCAAAAAACCGTTCTGGTTCCAGCTTTATGTGATGAAAGATCGCGACTTTATCGCAGACCTTATCAATCGTGCAAAAGCTGCCAAATGCGGGGCATTGGTTCTGACGCTCGATTTGCAGATTTTAGGACAGCGCCATAAAGATTTGCGCAACAACCTGTCTGCCCCGCCGAAATTCACTTTGAAAAATCTCTGGCAAATGATGACATGCCCGAAATGGTGCATGGAGATGTTGCAGACCAATAGAAGAACATTCCGCAATATTGCAGGACACGCCAAAAACGTAACGGATTTGTCTTCGTTGAGTTTGTGGACGGCCTCGCAATTCGACCCGAAGCTTAATTGGAACGATGTCGAATGGATCAAGAAAATTTGGGGTGGCAAGCTCATTCTGAAAGGTATTCTTGATGTAGAAGACGCCAAAATGGCTGTCAAAACCGGTGCCGATGCCATTCTGGTTTCAAACCACGGTGGCCGCCAGCTTGACGGTGCTCCTTCAACCATTTCTGTTTTGCCTGAAATTGTTGATGCTGTCGGAGATATGATAGAAATCCATGTTGATGGTGGTATTCGTTCCGGTCAGGATGTGTTGAAGGCCTTGGCACTGGGAGCTAAAGGCACATTTATCGGCCGTCCGTTCCTCTATGGGCTTGGTGCTTTGGGCAAACCCGGCGTCACCAAAGCGTTGGAAATTATCCGTAACGAGCTTGATATTTCCATGGCGCTTTGCGGCAAGAAGAAAATTGCCGACCTCACCCATGATGTCCTTTATGATTTCAGGCCGTCGAAACCGAAACTTTAAAAAAGCAATATAATGGACTATTCGATAAGCCGGGCAAAATGCCCGGCTTTTTCAATGCTT
>CAMLLT010000259.1 GCA_946480935.1 uncultured Bartonella sp.
TCAATACCGAAAGGTGAAAGGTGAGGAAAGTCCGGGCTCCATGGAATAACGGTGCCGGATAACGTCCGGCGAGGGTAACCTCAGGGAAAGTGCCACAGAAATATACCGCCTGTTCATGCAGGTAAGGGTGAAAAGGCGGGGTAAGAGCCCACCGCGCATCCAGTAATGGATGTGGCAAGGTAAACCCCACCGGGAGCAAGACCGAATAGGAATGACACGCAAGCTTTGCTTGCAGCCGATTTCCGGGCCAGTCATTCGGGTAGGTTGCACGAGACGGGTGGTAACATCCGTACCAGATGAATGGCTGTCACGCGGAATTTTTAATCAAATTTCGCCATACAGAACCCGGCTTATAGACCAACTGACATTTTCCTTTTGCGCTTTTTACCTTTATAGAATTCACAAATATTTTTATAAAACCCCGATTGACGGGATAGATCGTTAGAGCTAATGCAAAGCATTCGCAATTAGAAAGTTTTGTTGCATGTCTCTTCAAGATGATAAATTCTCCCGTAAGTCGTCGCTCACCGAACGGACGTCGGAAGGCATTTCTGCAATGCTTGCCGGCAAGCGAAAGGGCGGACGTACATTTCTTCTCATGGTTGGGCCTGCCGTTATCGCCTCAATCGCCTATATGGATCCTGGTAATTTTGCGACCAATATTCAGGCCGGATCGGGCTATGGCTATACGTTGTTGTGGGTTGTGTTGCTCGCCAATCTTATTGCCATGCTGTTTCAGGCACTGTCGGCAAAAGTCGGCATTGTAACCGGCCGCAACCTTGCAGAACTCTGCCGTGACAATCTGTCAAAGCCTGTCGTTGTGGCAATGTGGATTATCAGCGAAATTGCTGCAATGGCAACCGACCTTGCCGAATTCCTCGGCGGTGCTATCGGCCTTGCCTTGTTGTTCAATATGCCACTCATTATCGGTATGATTATTACCGCAATCATTACCTATGCTCTTCTGATGATTGACAGCCGCGGTTTCCGCCCGACTGAAATTCTGATCGGTATTCTGGTTTCCATTATCGGTATTTGTTATCTTATTGAAATGGTGATCGCGCCGGTTGATTGGGAAGCTGCGGGTTTGCATCTTTTTACACCGGAAATGCCTGATGCCAACGCCTTGCTTATTTCCGTCGGTATTATCGGTGCCACCGTTATGCCGCATGCGCTTTACCTCCACTCCGGCCTGACACAGGCACGTGCCAAAGTCCAGAGTGACAAGGATCGTCGCCAGCTTGTGCGCTATTCCAACCGCGAGGTGATTGTCGCTCTTGCTATTGCGGGCATGGTCAATATGGCCATGGTTATTATGGCGGCAAGTACCTTTCATGGTGCGCATAACGACATTGCCGAAATCGATCAGGCCTATCATACATTGACACCGCTTCTCGGTATCGGTGCGGCAGGTGTTTTCCTTGTTTCGCTGATTGTTTCGGGTATTTCAAGTTCGGTTGTCGGTACTATGGCAGGACAGATGGTGATGCAAGGGTTCGTCGGCTTCTATATACCGATCTGGGTTCGCCGTCTGGTTACGATGATACCGGCCTTTATCGTTGTGGCCCTTGGTGTCAACTCGACAGAAGCGCTGGTTGTCAGTCAGGTTATTCTTTCAATCTCGCTGCCTGTCCCCATGATTGCGCTTCTCTATTTTAGTGGCCGCAAGGTCATTATGGGGCAATTTGCCAATGGAATTGTTACCCAGATTGTTGCCATTCTTTCGGCAATTGTTGTTTTGATACTGAATTTTGTTCTGCTCTTCATGACATTCGGTTTAATACCGGAAATTTCGTGAATGACGTGTTCAATCCTAACACTTCGTTAAGCATAACTGTGCGATAAAGAAGATTGACGCATTTTGACCAATTGAAAGGTCAGGATGCGCCAATCAATTTTTAAACGTGCTGTTAAAAGATAACGATGCCAACTGTTAAGGATACCGGTTTTAAACGTCATATCCCTGTTTTACTCGAACCTGTTCTTGCGGGAATGGATGCTTGTGCCGGTAAAACAATTATCGACGGTACTTTTGGCGCAGGTGGCTATTCGCGTGCACTGCTTGATAAAGGTGCCAATGTCATAGCCCTTGATCGTGATCCCGAAGCAATTCGTGACGGTCAGACTCTGGTTGAAGAATATCGTCCGCGATTGAAACTCGTTCATACAGAATTTTCCAATCTCGGCCATGTGACAGACGATAAAGTTGACGGTGTTATTCTCGACATCGGTGTTTCATCCATGCAAATTGATGAGGCAGAGCGCGGTTTCTCGTTCCAGAAAGACGGGCCGCTTGACATGCGTATGTCGGAAAAAGGTTTCAGTGCGGCCGATGTCGTCAACACCATGAAGGTGAATGATCTTACGCGTATTTTTGGTCTTCTCGGGGAAGAACGTCATGCAGCACGTATTTCCAGAATGATTGTTGAAAGGCGCGAGAAAAAGCCGTTTTTGCGCACCTCCGATCTTGCAGACGCTGTCGAAACATTGGTCGGGCGCAAACCCGGCGATCATATTCATCCGGCAACAAGAGTTTTTCAGGCCCTGCGTATTTATGTTAATGACGAGCTTCAGGAATTGGCTAAAGCGCTTGAAGCTGGAGAAGCTGTTTTAAAACCCGGCGGTCGGCTTGGCGTTGTAACCTTCCATTCACTTGAAGACCGTATGGTCAAAAAGTTTTTCGCTCTCCGGTCAAAAGCTCCTGCGCAATCACGTTATATGCCGGTTCAAGAAACCGAAAAGCCGACCTTCATGCTCAAAGTCAAAAGCGGAATTACCGCAGATGAAGCGGAGCTTGAAGCCAACCCCCGTTCACGCTCTGCGCGTTTCCGCTTCGGTATACGCACCGATGCTGATGTAACACCTCTTGACAAATCAATATTCGGTCTTCCTGAACTTGCCCGATTTGATGCCCGAAATGATGGTAATAGAAAATGACAGTTTTTCGTACATTTGATATGATTTTGGTGGCCATTATGATCTGTGCAGCCGGTATCACCTACAAGGTGAAGTACGACGCACTGAAACGCATTGGCGAAGTCCAGCGTATCGAACGACAAATTGTTGCCGAAAAAAATACCATCAATCTCTTGCATGCCGAATGGGCAATGATGATCGAACCGGAACGTATGCAGGTATTGGTCACCCGTTATCAGGACCAACTCGGATTGCAGGTAACCGACGCCCGCCAGATTATCAAATTGCAGGATATACCGGAACGTCTGCCAGACCAGATCGAAAATCTGATCAAGGATGACGAGCTTGAAGAAAAGAATTCGCTGCTTGCCCGCAATGGCAACACGAATATCGATAATATCGCAACAGGAAGCGTCCGGCCATGAAGTTTATTCCGTTTTT
>CAMLLT010000260.1 GCA_946480935.1 uncultured Bartonella sp.
TGTCCTTGTCGGCTAGTCTTAAAGATATGACAGCAGTTGAAAACTCTATCAAGGCACAACATGATGAGTTGAAGAATCAGGTTCAATTGCAGGCAGAACAACAAAAACGTTTAAGTTTGCTTGTTGAAGAAAAAGCCAAATTGCAAAAAACTTCGGAAAATGAACTGGCAACACAGCGTAAAAATGTCCTCGAGCTTTCCGAAAGAGCCAAATCGCTTGAAGATCTGTTAACCGAACTCGAGCGTCAATCACGTCAGGACAAAACGGACAATGGTTTCAAAATTGAAGATACCGAATTGACACGCAATCTCGATTTTGAAGGGAAAAAAGGTAGTCTTGTTCTGCCTGCAGCCGGAAAAATTGTTCAGAAATTCGGGGCAAATAACGGGGCAGTCCTCGGGGATACTGTTGAAACGCTACCGGGTGCTATTATAACTGCACCTGCCGATGGTGTGGTTGCTTATGCCGGACCTTTTCGTTCCTATGGAGAATTGGTTATTCTTGATATGGGACAAAATTATCATATATTGCTTGCGGGCATGAACAAGGTTAATGTTGTGCAAGGACAATTTTTGCTTTCAGGTGAACCGCTTGGCACGATGGGTAATCAACAAATTGCTAGCGCGGCTTCTTTGGATATAGGCAAAACTACTCCGATGCTTTACATTGAGTTCAGAAAACTAGGTAAACCTGTAAATCCGGCACCATGGTGGATGGCTGGTAAGTCGGGAAGGAACCAGAATGATTCGTAAATTGACTGTTTTAGCTGCCGGTGCATTGCTGGGCGCAAGTTCGATGATTATGATGCAATCCTTTGCAGCTAATAATGACGGTGACACCTATAAACAGCTAGCCATTTTTGGTGACGTCTTCGAGCGTGTGCGGGCACAATATGTGACAGTGCCTGATGACAAGAAGCTCATTGAAAATGCTATCAATGGTATGTTGACCTCGCTTGATCCGCATTCATCCTATATGAATGCCGAAGAAGCAAAAGATATGCGGGTTTCCACCAAAGGCGAGTTTGGCGGCTTGGGCATTGAAGTGACAATGGAAAATGACCTTATCAAGGTTGTTTCGCCAATGGAGGATACACCTGCCTCTAAAGCCGGCGTTCTCGCTGGTGATCTTATATCCAAAATTGATGGCGAGCAGGTGCGCGGACAAACCTTGAACGATGCTGTCAGCAAAATGCGTGGCGAAGTCGGCAAACCGATCAAACTGACAATTATCCGTAATGGTGTCGATAAGCCGCTCGAAATTACTGTCATTCGCGATATTATCAAAGTCAAGGCAGTCAAATATCGGGTCGAAGGTGATGTCGGTTATTTACGTCTCATCCAGTTTACCGAACAAACCTATGATGACCTCCAGGCAGCCATTAAAGACATCCAGTCGAAAATTCCGGCAGACAAGCTTAAAGGATATGTCCTTGATCTGCGTTTGAATCCTGGCGGATTGCTGGATCAGGCTGTCAGTGTATCGGATGCATTCCTTGACAAAGGCGAAATTGTTTCAACACGTGGACGCGATCAGGCAGAAGTCATGCGGTTTGACGCAAAGCCGGGCGATATTTCTAATGGCAAGCCGTTGATTGTTCTGATTAATGGTGGCTCTGCCAGTGCTTCCGAAATTGTCGCAGGTGCTTTGCAGGATCATCGTCGTGCCACAGTTCTTGGTACACAATCATTCGGAAAAGGTTCGGTACAAACAATTATTCCGCTTGGCGATAACGGTGCTTTACGTCTGACAACGGCGCTTTATTACACACCTTCGGGTGCTTCAATCCAGGGTAAAGGCATAACACCGGATATCAAGGTCGATCAGCCATTGCCTGATGAATATAAGGGTTATGACGTCAATTTGGGCGAATCCGAATTGAAGGGGCATATCAAGGGTAATCAGGAAGATGATAAGGGATCAGGCTCTGCGGCCTTTGTCCCGAAAGACCAGAAAGATGATATTCAACTGAATGAAGCCTATAAATTGCTTCGTGGTGAAATGGCCAATGCTGCCTTTCCGCCAAATCCGCAAAAAGGCGTCCCGAATTGAAAGCAATAAAAAGCGCGTTCAACGCGCTTTTTATTTATCAGGCTTTCGGGAGGAATTCGAAATCGCTTCTTGTCTTCATCACTTTAACTGAAAAGTTTCGAGCTAATGTCGAAATGCGAGTTAAAGGTGGTTTTGTTATAGAAAGCCATTATAGTGTTTGTCAGTATTTGTAAGGCACAACAAGCTTTGTGGAAGAAATTATGAAAAACGAGAAAGATAGACAAAAAATTGCAAGAGATTTACCTTATCGGAAGTGCGTGGGCATTGCTTTGTTTAACAAAGACGGGAAAGTCTGGGCAGGAAGACGCATTACGAAAAGGCTGAGCGAGCTTGAAGGTGCTTCGAAAATTTGGCAAATGCCGCAAGGAGGCATTGAAAAGGATGAAGCGCCAATTGATGCGGCAAAACGTGAACTTTACGAGGAAACCGGTGTCCATTCCATCGAACTGATTGATGAGACAGATGATTGGATCAACTATGATTTGCCTGAACAACTTGTCGGAGTTGCACTGAAAGGCAAATATCGCGGGCAGACACAAAAATGGTTTGCTTTCCGTTTTTTGGGAGATGAATCGGAAATTGCTATCAATCCGCCGCCTGAAAATAATAGTGCCGAGTTTGATCAGTGGAAGTGGGTTGATCTGGAATCATTGCCAATGATGGTTGTACCGTTCAAACAAGCAGTTTATGAGAAGGTTGTTGCCCGTTTTCGTCATATTGTTTGTTGACAGACAAAAGTGCAACAGTGAATTGTCTGGTTAATGAGTATAAATTCTTTTATATGATCGAAATTTAGATATTGGGTAATTATAGATCCTAGAAAGAATAATAAAATGAAACGTCTATTTTTTTCGTTTTTTGCTATTGCTATGTTTTTCTTTTCTTCGATAGCAATGGCTGCAAATGAGAAAACTGCGAAACCCGCTCCTGCCACATTGCCGAACGGTGCATCATCCTTGACAGAAACTTTCGGATTGTGGACCGTCAATTGCGCCATACAAAACGGGGATAAAGCTTGCGCTTTGATGCGGCAGGAAGTTAACACTCAAAATCAACCTGTCATCAGCATGAATGCTTCGACAAATAATAATGGCGATGTAACCGGTGTACTTGTCGTACCTTTCGGCATTCTGGTCTCTAAACCCATCGAATTACAGGTTGATGATACCAAAACGGTTGTTCAAACAAGTATAAGAACGTGCATGCCAGTTGGTTGCATTGTGCCGATAGCATTTGACAAAAATGGTATTGCAGCATTGCGTAATGGCAAGCAGCTTAAGGTAAAAGC
>CAMLLT010000261.1 GCA_946480935.1 uncultured Bartonella sp.
TCATCCGATGCAGCCTTTGCAAAATCATTAAGCGGCAAGTCACCGCTTGGCGTCGCCATCAATTTGCCGGGGCCGGTGGGGGAAAGCAATGTCTATTCCCTTCATAGCCGCGGCAAAATTCTCTTGTTTCCGCAAACAAAAAACGGGCTTTACCGGCAGCTTGCAGCGACATTTGCAACCGGCAATATTGCCGTGATTGACGCGGCTTGCAAATTGCAACAATCGCTTTCGGATTTGCCGGAACCGGTTGCCCGCAACGTCAAATGGACAGAAAATTTGAATGCAGACGGGCCTTATGCGGGTGCGCTCATCGAGGGCGATGAAAATAGCATTATAGAAAAACAGAAAATTATAGCAGCCCTTTCAGGTCCTATAATTCTCACACAAGCAGCAACAAGCGAGGAGCTTACATCAGGTGAACTCCCCTATAATCTCGGTTATCTTAGCGAAGAAGTCTCGACTTCGGTGAACACAGCCGCAGCAGGGGGCAATGCTAGCCTGATGACAATCGGCTGAAGACCGGCAATCATTGTCGCTTGTTACAGATATATTGATGACCACCGGAAATTTTTTCCGGTGGTTTTTTTGTTGATAAAGCGACTTTGGCAAAAGGTTATTAACTTTCGCACTTTAACGTTGAAAAAATGAGTTTCGTTAAGAGGCAATCTTTAAAAATTGCCGCAATCCAGTTTGAGTGCCATGCGTAATCTGAAAACAAATCCGGTCTCTTTAAATCCTGATGCCAAGCCCGTTTCTGGTGCAACTGCAAAGCCAGATGAAACGGTTTCTGGCGCGCCATCACAAACGCAATATCCTACCATATGGAAGAAAGCCTTCGCTCTCGGACAGAATGTACGTTTCACACGCACACCGGAAGTCGAAATCGTCCGCAAACGGGTTGAAAGTGATCCGGATTTTGCTGAAAAGCTGAAAGCTTTCGAAGAGGAGCAAAGGCAAAAGCGTGAAAACGTGGCCTTGAAAGAGGAGCTTTCAGAAAATAAAGAATCGCTGACACTTGCTGGAACCACGCCCTTGGAGCAGGGAAAGACTCAAGTTCGCTCCTTGCAAGACGAGGTGATTGCTTCTGTCCAACGCAAAAATATCGAACATAATTATAGCGTCAAATCTGTTTATATACGCCCTCAAAATAATAGTGCCGCTCAAATCCGGAATGAAACTTCTATGCAAGAAGCGGTGGTCGAGGTTGAAAAACAGGCATCCGAAATCAATACGCCTGCCGATATCAAGCCGTTTTATCTTTCCGATTCGGCATTTTTTGAATGCGGGCCGGATATTCTCGAAAATCTCGCAACGCTCATGCCGCAAAATGAAAGCGAGCCCCGACCAGTTGAAACGCCGCTTAAAAGTGAAAACACCATCGCTCCGGAAACAAGCACGAACGTAACTCCGCCGATAATGGATAGAACTCCTGTTACAATTGCAAAAAAGCCCGTTGTGATTGTACAAAAAATGTCACTTGACGGGGCGCTCACGTCGTCTGCTTCCCAATTACCGCCAGTGGCTTCGAGTTTGATGGCGGATAATGCAAGCGAAGAAAAAAGCGGCTTGAAAGTTGAGGAAAAATCCATTGCCGACCTTTATCGGGTGCTGGAATACCGTTTTCCGAAAAAGCATGGAAGTGTTTCTGAAAAACCAACAGAAAAAGCGGAAGAACCAATAGAACAGCAGGTGGCAACGCCCGATGTCACTCAGCCGACAAGTACTGAATCAGGGGCTGCAACTCCGGTTGCACATGACGCGGCAGTTCAGGCGTCCGAAACATCGGCGAGAGCCGGTGTAGAAAATACAAATACAGTTATCTTTGACACCGCACCGCAATCAATCATCAATCAAACAGCGGTAACGGAAAATATATCCTTATCAAGTGTCAGTCCGGCAATCACTCCCCGATTGACTGAAACGCCTGTTCTACAAGTGGTAACACCATTGCCTGACAATTCTGTTGTCACCAGCTTCAATAATCAGGGGCAAGTGGTTATTGAAAATGCAGATGTCGAGAAGAATCTGCAAAATACGGCAGAATGTGCCACGCAAACGAGTGAACCTGTAAGCGCCACTGTATCCCAAGCAGCACCGCAAAATCCGGCTACCGCTTCCCCGTCGGAGCAGCAACAGCCAATTGCTCCATCTGCCGGAATTATTGAAGACATTGAACCGGTAAAAACCGATAATGCCCCCTCCGGTCAGTCGCTTTCACAGGCTGTAACGCCTCAACAGAGCGGAGAAGAAAAGGCTCCCGAACAAAAGGAAAAATCGCAAGCTGTAGCGCCAATGGCAACAACTGCGCAAAATGCAACGACCGCGCAAGATGCAACAACTGCGCCAATGGCAACAAAAGCGACGATTTCTGCGCCATTCCGCACGCTCAATCCGGCTTTTATTCCAAGCCCCAAATCGCAAAGCGACGATTCTTATATTTTCCCTTCAATCGACCTTTTGCAGGAGCCGGAACATAAAGATGGTGCGGTGATTTCTCAGGAAACACTCGAACGCAGCGCAGGACTCCTTGAAAGTGTGCTGGAAGATTTCGGTATAAAAGGCGAAATCATCCATGTCCGTCCGGGGCCGGTTGTCACCATGTATGAATTCGAGCCGGCAGCCGGTGTCAAATCGTCGCGCGTTATCAGTCTTTCTGATGATATTGCCCGTTCGATGTCGGCCATTTCCGCACGTGTTGCGGTTATTCCAGGGCGCAATGTTATCGGCATAGAATTGCCGAATAAAGTGCGCGAGACCGTTTATTTACGCGAGATTATCCAGTCCAAGACATTTCAGGATAGCAATTACAAGCTTCCGCTTGCTCTGGGTAAAAATATCGGCGGTGAACCGGTCATTGCAGAACTTGCAAAAATGCCGCATCTGCTTGTTGCCGGTACCACGGGTTCGGGTAAATCGGTGGCAATTAACGCCATGATTTTGTCTCTGCTTTATCGTTTGAAACCGGAGCAATGCCGCCTCATCATGGTTGATCCGAAAATGCTTGAACTGTCTATCTATGACGGCATACCGCATCTTCTCACTCCGGTAGTGACCGACCCGAAAAAGGCTGTAACGGCGTTGAAATGGGCGGTGCGCGAAATGGAAGACCGCTATCGCAAAATGGCAAAACTCGGCGTGCGCAATATTGACGGCTTCAACCAGCGTGTCAGTGCGGCTGCCGAAAAGGGCGAAACCATTACCTGTCGTGTCCAGTCCGGCTTCGACAAGGAAACCGGCGAAATGCTTTATCATGAAGAGGCAATGGATCTTTCGCGCCTTCCTTATATCGTCATTATTGTTGATGAAATGGCCGACCTGATGATGGTTGC
>CAMLLT010000262.1 GCA_946480935.1 uncultured Bartonella sp.
TAATAATTTTCTTGCGGCAATTTGGGTTGTTCTCCATGTGCGACGGCTTGCTTGTTGTCTTCTGCCAATGCGCGCGCACGTGCTTCCGCACCACCGGTATTATAAAGTGTTGCAGTCAACCCCGGGTTTTCCGAAATATCAAAACCGGCAATCTGGCGGTAAGCGTCGATGGATTGGCGGATTGTTGCGGCAATATAGGGAATGGTCTGGTCGGGATCCATAATAGTTTTATAGACTTGTCCGCCATTTTCCGCAGAAAGCTTGGGCAAACCGGAAATCCGGTTAACGCGGTCGGACATCATTAAAGCAGTGAGCGGGTTAACCTGTCCCAGTCCAAAGGTCTGGCCGGCAAAAAATGGTTGGAAAAATACCGCACTGAAACGGTTGTTGGGATATTTTTTCCCGTCAACTGTTTTGCCACGAAAATCCTTATTCCAGATATTTTCACGACATGTCCACAATCTATAACTATCCGAGAGGCCATTGCATGAAGAAAATTGTGGGCGTTTAACAAAATCGGTTACGTCTTCACCGTTATAGGCAAATTGAACTCCCTGACTGAGATAGGACATGCCTTTCACATAATAGGTTTGCAAGCGGTCATAGACATCGACGTTATAGGTGTGTTCGCCGATGATTGCTCCTGCGATATGAATAGGGTTGATACCATAATCTTTTGCGGTTGCGACAATGCGAGCCTTTAGTTTTGTGTCATTTTTCAGGAGATTATAGATTTTCGTATATTTTGCAGCATAACTTGTTGAAAGTTCGCGCGTGCGTTTTGCCGAAGCGCCGGGAACCGGCGGTTGCACGGTATTACGATTACCGGGAGGAACGAGTGTTACGGCCTCGGCTTCAGTGAGCAAAGATAAAATCAACGGGATAATCAAACACAGCTTCTTCATTAATTTTGGCATGTGCTTACCCTATCTAAGATTGCAAAGGTTTGTTCGTTAAAGGTTTAGTCGTTACAAGAGCATTTTTATAGAGTCGATAGTAAATTGCTAGCAATATCGGATATTTTTAGCGCGTTACGCGCTACCTCCCACGTAAAAAGTCAAAAAATGAACGTTTTTTTTGTGGAGCAGGTTGTGCCTCATTCACATCTGCAGGCGGACGGGGGGCCCAATAATCGTCATTGCTACCGGGTTCGGGCGGCGGAGCCGGATAAGGCGTTGTCGACGGTTGTTCGCTTTCCGGCAAAATATCGTTGCCTCCGGGAACCGCATTTTGCAGGTTATAATTGCCCGGAAGTGGCAAAACCGGCAACGATTTTTCGGCAACTGTCATATAGGATTTCCATGCGCGCACGGGAAGCGAACCGCCGGAGATGGTTTTCATCGGATGGCCATCGTCATTGCCGAACCATATGCCCGTAACATAGTCTGTCGTATAGCCGATAAACCATGCGTCGCGAAAATCCTGACTTGTGCCGGTTTTTCCGGCGGACGGACGGTCAATCGCGGCTTTTCGTGCTGTACCGTTCTCGACAGTCTGTTCAAGCATCGCGTTCATCATGCCGACAATATCCGATTCAACGACGCGATTGGCTGTAATTTCACCAAAATCATAGATGGTTTTACCGTTTGTATCTTCTACTTTCGAGATAAGTCGTAATTGCGGCTTATAACCGCCATTGGAAAAAGGCACAAATGCGCCGGTCAATTCAAGCAGACTTACTTCCGACGTGCCAAGTGCAATAGAGGCATTGTCCGAAAGTGCCGAATGAATACCGAGACGGTGAGCCACTTCGATAACCTTGTCGGTACCGACCTCCATAATCAATTGGGCGGCAACAGAGTTCAGCGAATGCGATAGGGCGGTGGTTAATGTAACCTCACCCATATATTTGCCGCCGTAATTTTTTGGCGTCCAGTTGCCAATTCTGACCGGTGCGTCGTTGCGGATTGTATTGGGAGTACGACCGGCTTCAAGTGCAGCAAGATAGACAAAGGGTTTGAAGGTTGAACCGGGTTGTCTTTTTGCATCGGTCGCGCGGTTGAACTGGCTTTGCGCATAGTCGACTCCGCCTACCATTGCACGGATTGCTCCGCTTTTATCAATCGATACAAGCGCCCCCTGACTAACGTCGCGTTTTTCTCCATTTTCGGAAATTTGTGTGCGGATTGCTTCCTCGGCAGCCCTTTCGAGAGTCATATCAAGCGTGGTTTCAACCACAATATCCTTATCTGTCTCGCCGATGAGGAATGGTAATTGTTGAACAACCTGATCGGCAACATAGTTTTCCGAGCCGGTCCAATAGGATTGAGGACGTGCCATCGGCTCTGCTTCTGCCATAGCTACCTGGGCGTCACTCACCATGCCTTCTTCTTTCATGGCAGCAAGAACGAGTTTGGCACGGTCATTGGCAGCTTTGGGGTCACGTGCAGGCGAAAGGCGTGAAGGTGCTTTCAGCAATCCTGCCAGAGTTGCAGCCTCCATCAAATCAATATCTTTAGCCGATTTTCCGAAATATCGCCTTGAGGCTGCCTCGACACCATAAGCACCTGAACCGAGATAAACGCGGTTCAAATAGATTTCCAGAATTTGGTCTTTGGTATATTTGTGCTCGAGCCAGAGCGCCAGAAGTGCTTCCTGTACCTTTCTTTCCAATGTCCTGTCGGGAGAAAGAAACAGATTCTTGGCCAATTGTTGGGTCAGTGTCGAGCCTCCCTGTTTGCTGCGGCTATGGATAATATTAATTACCATTGCGCGCGCAATTCCGATCGGGTCAACGCCATAGTGGTCGTAAAAACGGTGGTCTTCAATTGCTACCACGGCCTTCGGTATCCACGGGCTCATTTCCTTTAGTGAAAGTGCTTCACCACCTGTTGTTCCGCGATTGGCAATCAGAAATCCGTTGCGATCAATAATGCGCACATTTGGTGGCCGTTGAGGTATATTCCATGTTGAAGCTTGCGGCATTTTAAGTGCGACATAGCCGACATAAGCTGCGATAGCTATCGCACCCCATATAGCAAGAATGAAACACCATTTGATCAGACGGAACATAAGCCCATGCTTTTTTCGTTTTTCCCGCGACTTGCCCTTTTTTGCGGCGGGACCTCCTTGCGGCGGTAATGCACGGTCTTCATCAGTCAAGCGCATATCAGAGCCGCTCCGATTTTTTCAAGACTAGCATTTTTATTGCATATTGCCGACATGGAAAGACTTTTAAAAAATTTCGAGAACCTGCACGTTAAACCGGAAACCGGATTGAACATTTCGCTGTTTTGCTAGCATAGCAGAATGATTCCGGCAATTTTAAGTAAGATCGATTGCACTATCCAATCATTTTAA
>CAMLLT010000263.1 GCA_946480935.1 uncultured Bartonella sp.
TCAAATGTGCGCGATCAAACACATTGCTCCAGACGGTAAAGAAAGTTTCAGGCAGAGCCGCCGCTTTGATAAAATCATAGCCTTCCGGAACAGGCAAAACATTATCGGCAGCAACAGCCGCATATTCGGCATAACCACCACCGGCAATCAGCGCCGTGACTTTGTCACCAATCTTCCATTGTTTGACTGCACCACCAAGCTCGACAATTTCACCGGCAATCTCCAAGCCCGGTAGTGGCGAGGCTCCTTCCGGCGGCGGATAACTCCCCATTCGCTGAAAAACATCCGGACGGTTCACACCGGCTGCACGAACACGCACAAGAACTTCATTATTCTTTATGTCCGGAATGTTGAGATCAACGAGTTTGAGCACTTCGGGCCCGCCTTTACCGGCAATTTCAATAGCCTTCATTGTCTTTTTCGAGACAGTCATTGTAAACCCTTTCTTCAAACTTCCGATATTCGTGCCAATCTTGCCCTGACATAACAGTCTTGCTCTGGCATTTTATGTGTAAATGTCTTTCATGACATATGGTCTTCTCCCCCGCAAAGTCTATTTCCGTGCAATTTCCCTTTATCCAGAACCATTTTTGCGTAACAAAAACTTTATGTCCCCCTATGATATCGGGAAATTCATGTTCAAGGAAGTAATAGCAAGAAATAAGGCTTAAGCCAAAAGAGTGATTGTCAAAAAAACTTGTACATTATTTTTAACGGCACATTGTACAAGTAGCCAGCGAAACTTTTGTAAACAATTTACAAAACCGTGTTATAAAAAAACGCCTCGTTTGGTGTGAAAATACACCTTGGCCGGAAAGGGAAAATCTCCCCCTTTCCTTCATGCAAGCTTCACTCAGGACAAAATAATTTTGTAACCTGTTTCAAACAATCGATAAAACTTTAAACAATCAATTAATACTAAAGCGTTTTGAGTTTTTCGATCTCGTCCTTGAGAGCAAGCTTCTTCCGTTTGAGTTCATTAATGGCAAGATCATCAGCCGAAGGCGAAGCCATGGCTTTGTCGATTTTTGTTTCAAGCTCCTGGTGCTTACGTTCCAAAGATGCCAGATGTGCTTCAGTTGCCATAACTATGCTCCTTATTTCTTTGATATTAACTTCATAATTCTTGCGAAGCCTTTTCTAATCGGCAAAGAATAGCTTGGCATCTTTAACATTAATTGTCGACTTTAAAATGAATTACCACAGATTTTGGCAATTAAACATTTTCGCAATTTTTCTTTCGTGGTATAGGCGAAAAAATGACGATGGGCGACAACAATGCCCGATGAACAAGCCCCATGCAAAATAGGACGGCCGCTAAATGTCTGAACAGGAACAGGTTGATGTCAAATTGGCTGTTGCAAAATTGAAGCAAGAACATGCAGATTATGATGCAGCAATTGACGCAATGATAAAAACAGGCTGTGACCAGTTACAAATCCAGCGGATGAAAAAAAAGAAATTGGCGATTAAAGATCAACTGCAAAAACTTGAAGATCGTATTATTCCCGATATCATTGCATAAATACTATGACAGGAAAAAACATGGGCACGAAAACACATGATGTTGCCATTATTATGGGCAGCCAATCCGATTGGGAAACAATGCGCCATGCCGCTGAAACGCTAAAAAGTCTCGGCATCGGTTATGAAGCAAGAATCGTTTCGGCTCATCGCACTCCTGATCGCTTGTATAATTTTGCCAAAGGCGCCAAAAAAGCCGGTTTCAAGATTATTATTGCCGGTGCCGGAGGCGCTGCCCATTTACCGGGAATGACCGCCGCCATGACCAGTCTTCCGGTATTCGGTGTTCCTGTTCAATCACATGCATTATCGGGGCAGGATTCGCTTCTTTCCATTGTGCAAATGCCGGCCGGAATACCGGTTGGAACACTTGCTATCGGAAAATCGGGGGCCATTAACGCGGCACTTCTTGCTGCTTCTGTTCTCGCCCTTTCAAACAAGGCTCTCGCAGAGCGGCTTGATGAATGGCGTGCTAATCAAACGGCCAGTGTTTCAGAATTTCCCGTCGATGAGGTGAAAAAATGAAAAGTCTTGAACCAGGAGATACAATCGGCATTATCGGTGGTGGACAGCTTGCCCGTATGATGGCAAGTGCCGCTGCGCGGCTTGGATTTCATACAATTATTCTCGAGCCGACGCCGGATTGCCCCGCCGCACAAACAGCCAATCGTCAAATTGTTGCAGATTATGATGATGAAAAAGCGCTGGATGAACTCGCCAATTTATCCGGTGTGATAACTTACGAATTCGAAAATGTTCCGGCTCGCGCCGTTGACCGGCTTGCCAAAAAAGCAACTGTTTTGCCAAAGCCGGCAGCACTCGAAGTTTCTCAGGATCGTTTTACCGAAAAGAAATTTTTGAACGACAGCGGCATAAAAACCGCTCCGTGGTTTCTCGTCGACAATCGTCAAATGCTGATTGCCGGTCTCGGCAATGTTGGCGGCAAAGGCATTCTGAAATCACGCCGATTCGGTTATGATGGCAAAGGACAAGTGCGGCTTGATAATCCGACCGAAGAAGAAATTGATCAAGCGCTTGCCGATATCGGGAATGCGCCTGCCATTCTTGAAGGATTTGTTCCGTTCAAAAAAGAAATATCGGTGATTGCCGCACGTGATTTTGATGGCAATATTGCCTTTTATGATTGCCCTGAAAATGTTCACCGTGACGGCATTTTAAGAACATCGACCGTTCCGGCTTCTATTGACAAAAAGACCGTCGAGGCAGCGCAAAAGGCAGCAAAAACGGTCCTTCACGAACTTGATTATATCGGTGTGATCGGAGTGGAATTTTTTGTTCTCAAAGATGGCTCGGTCTTGGCCAATGAATTGGCACCGCGCGTTCATAATTCCGGCCACTGGACAGAAGCAGCCTGCCTTATCTCGCAATTCGAACAGCATATACGTGCAGTCACCGGCCTTCCCTTGGGGAAAACAACGCGGCATAGCAATTGTGTAATGGAAAATTTGATTGGCGAGGATGTGAAACGTCTGCCCGAATTATTGGCTGAACCGCAAACTTTCATCGACCTTTACGGGAAAGCAGAGTTGAGAGCCGGAAGAAAAATGGGGCATATTGTCAGACTGACCGGTCGCGCCGAATAACAGAAAAACGACAGGCTTGAACGTCTCCAAAGTTTGATTCTTGATAGAGTTTGACAATAGAAACACTATTTTTGCGTGATTTAGAGTTGACAAACCCTCTGTCGTCAGGCTATTTGACCGACGAAATTCAAGCCCGATTATGGGTCCAATCCTTTT
>CAMLLT010000264.1 GCA_946480935.1 uncultured Bartonella sp.
CGCCACCCGAGCCAGCTTTATGAAGCGCTGATGGAAGGGCTCATATTGTTCATCGTGCTTGCCATTCTGGTTTTTGCATTCAAAGCCTTGCGGAAACCCGGAATTGTTTCCGGCACTTTTATTTTCGGCTATGGCATTGCCCGCATGATTTCGGAAATATTCCGTGTCCCCGGTGAAGATCCTGAATGGTTTAGTCGCGTTTTTTCCGGTACCGGCTTCACTTACGGCATGGCCTTGTCGCTTCCTATGGTGCTCTTCGGCCTTTACGCCATTTGGCGGGCTTTCAAACATGCTCCGGAAAACAAAACCGAACTTCATTCGGTAAAAACCGATGAATAATCTTAAAACAAAAATCTGCGAATTGATCGCGCTTCAAGGGCCAATGCGGGTGAGCACCTTCATGACATTGGCCTTGGGCGACGAACAAAACGGCTATTACAAAAATGCGTCCCCCTTCGGTAAAGAAGGTGATTTCATTACAGCACCGGAAATAAGCCAGATGTTTGGCGAGCTTATCGGCATCTGGGTGATTGAAACTTTCAACAAGTTGAATAAACCCTCTTTTTTCAACCTTTGCGAATTGGGGCCGGGACGCGGCACATTGATGCAGGATTTGTTACGAACAATCAAAAAACTCTCGGACGAATGTTTTCAAGCGGCAAATGTTTTGATGGTCGAAACCTCTGACAAGCTCACAGCACTCCAAAAACAGGCTCTTTCTTCTGATCGTGATAAAATCCGCTGGCTCAAGGATTTTCATAACCTCCCCGACGCCCCGCTCATTCTCGTTGCAAACGAATTTCTTGATGCTTTACCAATTGACCAGTTCATCAAAATTGACGGTCAATGGCATGAACGTCTTATAACAACAGATGACAACGATCAGCTCGGATTTTCGGTCGGTAACAATGTGCTTGACCAAACAGGCTTGCCGAAGAAATATCAGGACTTGCCCGAAGGCTCGGTTTTGGAGCTTTCACCGGCAAGGCTGCAATTTGTGGAACAGGTTTTAAAACATCTCTCCCGCCATCACGGTTCTGCGCTTTTTATCGATTACGGGAGCACCGGTCTTCCCTATGGTGATACATTGCAGGCGGTATCGCGCCATGAATTCAAAGATATTTTTGCAAATCCCGGAAAAGATGATCTGACAAGCCATGTCGATTTCTCTTCACTTGAAGTGATTGCCAAACGTCACGGAATTTTATCGGGCGTCATCACCCAAGGTGCGTTTCTGACAGGCCTCGGATTGATCGAACGCGCCGGCCGGCTGGGGGCGGATAAAAGCCACGATGTTCAAGAAAAAATCCGCCTCGACGTAGAAAGACTGGCGGCACCCGAAGAAATGGGAACGCTGTTCAAAGTGCTCGCTTTGAGCGATGAAGAAACCGGCATTCACCCGTTGTTTACTGCAGTGCAGAATTACCGCGATTGACAACCCGTTTTGAAAACGCCACGATAAGCTGTTAAATCTAATGGTCGTTCATATGTCACAATTGCCATCCCCTGTTTTTTCGCCTTCCCTTGAAAATTTGGAAAAAAACGGCATTCGCCACGCTTTTTTCACACGTCAGGGCGGTGTTTCCCGCGGGATTTACGAAAGCTTGAATCTTGGTCGCGGCTCCAACGACGACAAAGAAAATGTCGAAAAAAATCGCGCTATTGTTGCCGCCTATATGGGGATAAGTCCGGAAAACCTGATTAATCTTTACCAAATCCATTCTCCCCATGCGCTGATTGTCAATGAACCGATCATAGGTGAACGTCCGCGTGCTGATGCCTTGGTCACCAATAAAAAGGGCCTTGCTTTGGGTATTTTGACAGCCGATTGCGGACCTGTCCTTTTTGCAGATCCGAAAGCCCGCGTCATTGGAGCTGCCCATGCCGGTTGGAGAGGTGCTTTGGCAGGTGTTATCGAAAACACTGTTGCAGCAATGGAAACACTGGGCGCCAAAAGGTCAGATATTGTTGCAACATTGGGGCCGTCAATTGGACCCGAACATTATGAGGTTGGCAAAGAATTTTATGAAACTTTCGTCAATACGCATGCCTCATACAAAAAATTCTTTGTTTCGTCAGAACGCTTCGAGCATTTCTTCTTCAATCTTTGGGATTTTATTAAAGCCCGCCTTGATGAGGCCGGTGTTCACGGCGATTGCCTGAAGCTATGTACTTACGCTGATGAAAAACGTTTTTTTTCCTATCGTCGCAAAACACATCTGAACGAACCCGATTATGGACGGCAGATTTCTGTTATTACCATGGCTTGAATATGTTCGAAGTCCCGACAAGGATTTTCCTTACTGCCAACTGATGTGTTTTTTGTTTGTGCCAGCAGATGGGCAATGATTTTTCCTGTCGCCTTGTCGATAGCTTTGAAAAAGCTTTAATTGTTGTAAGGCAAATGCATCATTTTTCATGCTGTTTTTTAAATATTGTTTTGCCCGTTTCAATTTCATGAGGATGTTCAATCCGGCTTGTGACCAATCTGTGAACAAGCTTGATCGCGAAACGATAAGGAAGTTCCCTCTCACATAGAACCTTGAAAACGGTGTTTCATTCGTGAACCTGATAAGAAAGACAAAACAGGGTCTGCAATAAAACCACAGACAAGCGGGAATCACCGTGACTATGGAAAAACCGATTCCGGTTTTTCGTGAAATCTTGTGTCTTTTACGAAGAAAAATGCACTTTTTGATCAAGCAAACGCCATGTCGGCCATAAAAACATGGTGTGCACTCAAAAGCCCGCTTGAACGAATGAAGCAAAACCTTCGGAATTTGCAGTTGGTCAATAATCTGACAATTATTCACTGAAACTCCGCTTTTTTCGGAATATTATTTTTTTACCGGTGCAAAAACAAAACAGTCCATTAGAAAATGGAAGAAGTGACAATATGAACTCTTGCAATCTGATAACAAAAAGTTAAAACCGCTGCCAGAAAGTCTGTTTTCTTTAGAGCCAGGGGCCAAGCCATGAAACTTTTCTGCGGCAATTCCAACCCACGCCTTGCCGAAGACGTAACAAAATATCTCAACATTCCCATGGGTAAAGCAACGGTACGACGCTTTGCCGATCAGGAAATTTTTGTTGAACTCCATGAAAATGTTCGCGGTGAGGATGTTTTTCTTATCCAGTCGACATCCTATCCCGCAAATGACCATTTGATGGAACTTCTCATTATGATTGATGCGGTTCGTCGCGCTTCTGCACGCCGCATTACTGCTGTTATTCCTTATTTCGGTTATGCAAGACAAGACCGCAAGCCCGGCCCCAGAAC
>CAMLLT010000265.1 GCA_946480935.1 uncultured Bartonella sp.
ATTTCCGTCCTGATTTTTATTTCATTTCCTGAAAGTGTACCCGTCGGTATTCCCGATTGAAAATATCCTTGCGGTAAGGCTATTTCGATAGAGCCGTTTTTTAACTGACCACCGAATATATGGGAAACAACCCATCGTCTTGCTCCCGGGGATAGATTGACAGGCCAAAGTTGTTTTGCTTCAGCCACATCCATTTGAGGAACACGAAGAACAAAGATCGTTTCGGGGGTGCCATTCCCGAATTTGAGACTACCCTGCCCCATCATATTACCATGTGGCGTATTGATGGTTATTTCATCCATCGTTACTTTTTTGTCACCAATATTGTACTGGCCAGCGAGCTTCATCTCGAATCTGAGTGCAATATCGGGAACCTCGTTCGAGGCACTGACTGCATGTTGGGCGACAATTTCGAAACGATAATCGTTTACCGGTTTTGCTGTTTCTTTATCATTGGGGGTAATTCCCAAGGCACCGTTAAACGGTAAAGTGAGCCCGCCGATTGTCAATAACGACGTTTCGACTTCGATTTTACCACTGTGAGGTGTGTGCAAAAGATTTAAATCGATTTTTGAAGGAATATTTTGTTCTGTACCAAAATCCATAACGCCATCAGGCATCACAAGCGATGTGCGCACTACAGGTTCATCTGCTAATGAAACACGATGAGCCTCGACAACGAGATTGGCTTTTCCCTTCAATCTGAAATGCCCATTATTTGTGTGACCGTTCGGTAAAAATGGTGAAACATTATCGGCTGCGCCTAAATGGAGGGGGAAAGATTTGACCTCGAGCGTTATGTCGGTGGCGTGCCGACTGACGTAGTTTGCATTTGCTGTAACGCCAATTTTTTCACCATTCCACGTCAGAGAAGATAAAAGTGTGGCTGTTCTCCAACGTGTGCGTAAATCGAAATCTTTTATTCCCAATATTGCGCCATCATCGCCGGGCATATGAAGCGAAATATTCTTCAAAACGAGTACATTAATTGACATTGAACGCAATTTATCGGCACCGCTATCGAAAGCTGAAAACAACGCTTTGGACGTTGCGTCGGGGTCAATGCGCCCATATTCATCTTTTGGTAATTGCTCAAAAAAGCCCGGTCCGCCTGTCTGCGGCAAGAGGACGTTGGCATCGTGAAGTTCGATTTGAGCTATCTGCAATTTCCCAAGAAGAAGAGCCCATGAAGAAAAGCCGACACGAAAAACCCCGATCTGGTCTACTTTTACGCCATCCTTGATATCATCCAACATGACGTTTTGTGTTTCCAGTGCAAGATGATAATCCTCATCCAATGAAAGACGAGCGTCGGTGATTTTTACACGTGCGTAATCACCTAATTGCTGGGTAAGTGTTGCCTGCATTTTTTGCGTCAAATATTTGCCGCTAATGCCTACTTTCAATAGAGAAAATATTAGCCCCAACAATAATATAACGATAATAATTGCCCACAAAACGATATGGAAAAGGCGCCTTGCCAATGTTTTGCGTCGACGTGGTGTATCAACCGTCACGCCATCGCTATCTTGTGCTGACGGAAATTGGTCAAGGCTCTTTATCTCGCTTTTTTTAAAGCGAATCTCTTCATGTGGATCTGCCAAATTGCAATCAACCCCATTAATCTCTCTAATCACATTTTACGATGTAGGATTAATATCGTAAGACTCTTTATAGCACCGAATAATGCTGATTCTTAAGGTTTCTAATTCAATTTTTGTTCTACCCACAGAAGAAAGGTAATTATAATGGCAGGTTTACAAAAAGGCGATGTTGCACCTGATTTCAATTTGCCTCGCGATAGTGGAAAGACACAAACTTTATCCGAATTGCGAGGTCATCCTGTTGTACTTTATTTCTATCCGAAAGATGATACCAGCGGCTGCACGTTGGAAGCACATGACTTTACAGAACTTCGGCCTGAATTCGACAAAATTGGCGTAACAATTATCGGAATGTCGCCGGACAAGGCTGAAAAGCACGATAAATTCATAACCAAACACGATCTTCAGCTTATCCTTGTCTCCGACGAGGAAAAAACAACGCTTCAGAAATATGGTGTATGGGTGGAAAAGTCGATGTATGGACGCAAATATATGGGCGTCGAACGCACGACATTTCTGATCGACAAAAACGGTAAAATTGCTGAAATCTGGAGAAAAGTTAAAGTTCCCGGCCACGCCAAAGCTGTATTGGAGAAGGCGACAACGATTGCTTGAATATAACGACCGTTAGGAATTTGTTAACTTTTTAGTGCGTTAATTGAGACTGAAAAGGGAAGATGAAAATATGCACTATTTTGCAAAGCTTCTGGTTCTATCGTCGGTTTTGTTAACAGCAATGTCGGTTGCTACAACAGCAAAAGAGCTGACAAAAGAAACAGATGCAAAAAAGCCCTATTTTCATCAATCTCTTCCGGTGATGCCCAAAGTTTCGGTTCCAAAAACAGAAAATATTGTACTAAAACCTTATGCCGGCATTGATCCCATAATAACAGGTCCACGTGGATAAGCTGTTTTATCTCGCCTTAATGATCTCTATAGTCAATTGTTAGCAATCCGGTGGATGTTTGACAGACAAATTAGGTGAAAAATATACTTCAATCCGCGCAATGATATAAAATTTCGTCGAATTGAAGCATAATATTATAACCCTAAAAATAGGTCGTTCCAATTCTTGTTAAATTCATGTTGAAGATGTCAGGTAACATCTTCAACATGCTCGACACCGCCTTTGATCTTTTGGGCAAGCGCCGCTTCCATGAATTCATCAAGTTCGCCATCAAGTACGGCTTGTGGATCGGTGTTTTCCACACCGGTGCGCAGATCTTTTACAAGTTGATAAGGCTGTAAAACATAAGAACGGATTTGATGGCCCCAACCGATTTCTGTTTTGGATGCTTCGAGTGCATTGGCTTCGTCTTCACGACGTTTCAACTCTTCTTCATAAAGGCGCGCTCTTAACATGGCCCAAGCTGTAGCACGGTTTTTATGTTGGGATCGCTCGGCTTGACATTGTACAACAATACCGGTTTTCAGGTGTGTTATGCGCACAGCAGAATCCGTCGTGTTAATGTGCTGCCCACCGGCGCCTGACGATCGATATGTGTCAATGCGTACGTCCGCCTCCGAAACATCCACTTCTATATTGTCATCAATAACCGGATAGACCCAGACGCTGGCAAAGGACGTATGACGCCGCGCATTGGAATCATATGGAGAAATACGAACCAGACGATGCACGCCAGACTCGGTTTTAAGCATAC
>CAMLLT010000266.1 GCA_946480935.1 uncultured Bartonella sp.
TTTCCATAGGCTTTGGATAGCGTACATTCGTTTTAGGGTCGACATAGTGGGTCAACTTCATCGCTATAGAACAACGCATAAAGTCACCACTTGGGCCGATTGTACGCGGATCGGTCAAAGTAATTTTTGCCTTCTGTCCATTATAATAGCCATCAACCCCGATTTCATAGTTCATCCCAATGACCAATTTGTCGTGAAGAGCATCCAACACATCTTTCGAACTACAGGTCTTTTTTGAGCCGCCACAAGCAACAAGCGGCAGACACAAAGCGGCTGTAAAAAATAAGCGGTACATCGATTATCCTTCTTATTTGTAACAATAAGCCATCCCCCGATGAGACAACATTAAAGAATATGTTGCGGCATTGTTTACACTTTTATTGATTGCTGTGTTACACAGAACAATAAAGTTGCCACGTTGTGGCTATCACGTCAATCCGGCCGAGACAATAATGTTAACCATAAAGTCGCTTTCGAAAAATTGTCGCTTGGGCCTTGCCGCATTGATCACCCTCGCGCAAGCTTCAGCTTTTATTGTGCACAGTAAAGTTAGGGATATATCAGCTTTTGACGTTTATATCCTTAATGAAAACCAACGGGTTTTTGCCCAATAAATACGGTAAAGATAGATGGATAGAATACTGGCTCTGTTTTCTTCGATTGGCTCGGCTCTTGGCAAATTGGGCGCTAAACGCCTGATTGCGCTTGGTCTGGTCGGAGTTGCATTATTCGGAACGATTCTGTTTTCAAGCTTTTATCTCACCCGACCGACTTACGAGACACTCTATGTCGGACTAACGCGGGATGATGTGAACCGTATGGGCATGGCATTGGGTGAAGCAGGCATTGCTTTCGACGTTTCTTCTGATGGGACATCCGTTCAGGTTCCGGTCGGACAAGCAGAAAAAGCACGTATGTTTTTGGCTGAAAAAGGCCTGCCGACATCGAACAATGCCGGCTATGAACTTTTTGATAATATGGGTTCGCTGGGCCTTACCTCCTTCATGCAGGAAATTACCCGCCAACGCGCTCTGGAAGGCGAAATTGCTCGCACCATTCAGGCAGTTCAAGGCGTAAAGGCTGCACGTGTCCACATTGTTTTACCCGATAAAGGCTCTTTCCGTCGTGCCAATCAGAAACCTTCTGCTTCCGTTGTTATCCGCACTGATGGCAATTTTGCTACCGAGTCGGCACAGTCTATTCGTCAATTGGTAGCGGCAGCCATTCCGTCCTTGGAAGCAAGCTCGGTTACAGTGCTCGATACCAGTGGCAAGTTGTTGGCGTCAGGAACAGATGCCATGAATGGCGCTCCCGTCATGATGGCATCTCTTGAACGGCAAGTTGCAGCCCAGATCGACGAAAATATTCGCAAACAATTGGCGCCTTATCTCGGCATGGATCATTTCCAGACCAGTGTTCAGGTTGCATTGGATACCGACCGCCGCCAGACGAATGAAACCATTTATAATCCGGATTCGCAGGTTGCCCGTTCGGTCCGCAGTGTTCGTGATCAGGGCGACGCCCAGAACAATCGTAATAACGGCGCTGTCGGTGTTGAACAGAACATTCCGCAAGAAGAAATTGGTGGCGGCTCGGGTGAAAATTCTTCCGATAAAAAAGACCGCCGTGAAGAAACAACCAATTACGAGATCAACTCGAAAACAATTTCTACAGTCAGTGATGGTTTTAATGTCAAAAAACTTGCTGTTGCCGTTGTTATCGACCGGTCACGTTTGAAACCGAGCGACAAAGAAGCTCCCGCACCGGCCAACTATGTTGATGATCAGGTCAATCGTATACGCCAGATGGTGGCTACAGCTTCGGGCCTTGATCCTGACCGTGGTGATATAATCAATGTAACGGCTGTCGATTTTGTCGCAAATGACGATGAAAATATGCAACCTGTTGCAACACCGATCTGGCAGTCTATTTCGAAATATACGTCGGGTCTTGTCAATGGTGCAGCCCTTGTCATTGCGGTTTTGCTTATCATGTTTCTGG
The DNA here is from genome assembly GCA_946480935.1 of uncultured Bartonella sp. GTDB lineage: Bacteria > Pseudomonadota > Alphaproteobacteria > Rhizobiales > Rhizobiaceae > Bartonella. The sequence goes on from CAMLLT010000266.1 coordinate 2,002, forward strand.
GTGTACGTCCGCTTATGCGGGAAATGCATGGCAATCAGCTTGCTCTTGCCGGCAGCAACGAAAGTGCATTGGCAGGCCCCGAGAATATGCCTGCTTTGCCGAATGAGGCTAGCAAAAATGAAGGGTTTGATGGTAATATGATACCGGATGAAGATGGGCTACAAGATTTACGTAGTCGTATGCGTGTTCCGCCGCAAAATCGGCTTGATCAGATGATTTCTATGGATGAAGACCGTTTTGCAAATGTCTTACGTGAATGGGTACAGGAAGATAATAATAAAGGAACGCCCGCACAAGCAGCTTGATAAGATAGATACTCTGGTGAAAGACGATGAGCGTAATGGACAACAGCGATACAAAAATGGAAAATAAGAAGGCGGCTACGCTTTCCCATTTTTTGAGCGACTTTGCACCACGTCAAATTCCCGACACCGAAGTTGAAGTTTTGCCAATGGATGCGGAAGTTCCGTTTCATGAGGCAAAAGCGGTTGAGGAAGCCGATCCGATGGTCGATTTCCATCAGGCTGAAAGCAAGCCGGAAGATACATTTGACGAAGCATCTCTGGTAACTGAAACAAAAATCAATGCCGACGAACTCAGGCAACAAGCAATTGACGAGGCTGTAGAAAAAACAAAGACCGAGCTTGAAACCCGATTTGCCGAGGAAAAAGCTTCACTCATACGAGATCATGAAAAGGCTATGAGTGACCTTAAAGACAAGACAATAGCCGAAATTGCTGCCAATCTTGACGAGAATTTGAAGAACGGCCTCGATAAAATAGTTGAGGATATCAGCAAAGATGTCGCAAAAATTCTGGCAGTCTTTATCGGGGAAAAAATGCATGACGATGCTCTTGCCGATTTTGCCAAACGCATTGCCCAGGAAGCTTTGTCGGCGAAACAGCCACTTGTCATTGAAGGCAACAGCGACCTGTTGAAGGCTTTGGAAAAACGTCCCGATTTCGATAGGACGAAATTTGTTTTAAAGCCTACAGACTCCTCCGAAATTCGGCTCGAGCTTGGAGATCAGGTTATAGCAACGCGTCTTGAACCGGTCATGAAAGAGTTGAAGGGGCTGGTACAATGAACTCCGACGAGCCCAAAGAACACAATGAAATTATTATAGTCCGTCGCGGCGGACAGGGTGAGGGCGAACACCATGGCGGAGCCTGGGAAGTTGCTTACGCCGATTTTATGACATCGATGATGGCATTCTTTCTGGTTATGTGGCTGATCAATGCTGC
>CAMLLT010000267.1 GCA_946480935.1 uncultured Bartonella sp.
ATAAAATCGACAGGTTCGCGATCAGGGTCACCGAAAAAGAAATCAAGCTCGACATAAATTTTCCCCATATCAATGTCGCCGTCATAGTTCTCATTCCAATCCCACGTGGCCATATGAAGGCTGGAAGTTCGCGGGTGACCTTGAAAGAGTTGTTGGACCAACCGGTTTACTATGTTTTTATCGATTTTTCCTACATACAAAGCTGTCCTTGAATGCATCGAAGAATTTATGTTGTAATTTTTATTATTTTTTTCGTTATATCCGGAATATACAAAACCATTTCCGCTGTCTTTTGCTTTAGAATAAATCTTATAGAGATAATTTTTGTATCTGCTATCTGTTGAAATGACATAGATAACAGACATTTTATTTAAATCACGAAATTTATTCCTTATATAGGATATATTTTCGTCGCCATTTTTTGTTTTATTTTCTAAATATTTATCAATTTCCGTTTCTATTTTTGATATTATACGATTGCTGTCGATATGCTTACGCACCTCTTCATATGTAAATTCGATATTGATTTCGTGTATATTTTTTCGGGAATAGTCCGGTATTCTGTTTGCAATTCCTCTGAAATAGTCAACTGCATCATCTAATAAATATTGTTCGATCATAAGTCACTTCTCCCGATAATACACAAAGGCTCTATTTTCGATTTATTCCAAAACGGAAGATAAAGCCGAATTCACAACACAGAAACATCTATCCTACACCATCCAAAATAAAACAAAATCTATTGCGACACGATAATAAACATTAATATAAACCTTTGTTTTATGTTTAATTTTACCATCCTCTACAAATAATTCATTTTTTAACTTCTTGTATTTATTATGATTTGAAACATTTCAATAACAGAATACAAAAATAATAAGCCAATAGCCCCCACAATGAGCCCCACCAGCAATCCCGACAATTTAATAGATAATACTCCCATGATGAGTGCTGTCATATTCCCTAAAAAACTGACTATAAAGATGTTCGTCATATAATGTTGTAAAATTTTCGGGCCAGTTACACGTGTGCGCATCTTTAAAAATGTTGAAAAATCGGAAAATCCCCGTTCTTGTTGGGTAAATTTCCAGCGATAGCTGATCATAGAGTTCGGGATGCCGCCTGGTACATAATCATACCAGCCAGTTTTGTCTAATAGTTCGCTTTTGTACCAAGGAGAGCTGCAACTTGAAATGTCGGAATCAATTGGCAATATGGCCGAAAACGTTGCCGTTGCAATGGAAACCTTCTCTTTTTCTTCGTCATCGCGAATTCTCCGGTCGATAGAAGGGGGAAGTCTCGACCTGTCGTTAAAATGAAAATCGATACAGTCTATTGCCTCATAGGCCCCCTGAAAGTCGCGGCCAAGCGGCCGTACCTGATAGAGAAGCGAACTGGTTGTCTTTCGGTCAAAATAAACTCTCAATGCAAAATAAACCCGACCGTCAGCGTTCAAATTTTCGCTGGCAGACTGGATGGCCGCCGTTTTGATTGACAATAATGTTCCAGTCGAATCCGGATATGTCTCCAATTCCAAGACCGATTTATCGATTTGTTTCTGTTCATCCAACAAAAAGCGATAAATTCTGTATAACGAACGATTATTGTCTATATCGACAACCTCGAGCCATTTTTCATCTGCTCTTACTTCACAAGTGTACTGATCGCCGTCAATTCCGTTTGCACAAGCAAATCTGGCCGATTTTTCTCCAACATCTTCGATCGATGCGGAATTGACAGCAAAAGGCAAATATAAGTTTATCTCCTCTATATTTTGAGGATTTTTTATCGATAAACCTATATCCAGAAAGTCTTTTACTAAAAGTTTCGCCTTTCTTTTGTGTAAAGGAGATCTGAACAAATGCCAGAAATCCAAATGAACGTTTATTGATGTATGTTCGGCATTTTGAAAAGCTTTCGACCAAACGGCTATACTTCCATCTTTCTGGAATTCTTTCTCGGCAACCATAATTCCCCACTGATTACACAACTCAGATTGATCTATTTTGCATTTACCGGATAAATTATCAATAATTTTGATAAATTTAATATATAAGATAAAAATAATATTTCATATGTCTTGTCTTCTCGTCGGTTAAAATCAACTTGACATTGTCAATCAACCGGAAAAGTCTTTAAAAACCTTAAAACGAACTTTCGATATGATGAATGTGCTTATAATCTGTCGATGAAATAAACCGGATAATTGGCAGGAAAAAACTCTTCAAATAGTATATTCGACAAACCGGTATTGTTATTAATGGCGCTTTGCACCACAGCACGGCCTTAAAAAGCACTCCGACAAATAGTCTTTGAACAGAAATTGTGATATTTCCCCACCAAGCCGCGCCTTTCAAGGCGTTGTTTGGCTATTGTTCCCGACATATTGTAGCGAGGCGTTAGTCCGGACTATAACCATAAGAGAGAAGTGCCGTAACGAACCTTGTGCGGTATTTTCTATTCAAATTTTGCCAATAAGCGAGCGAAAAAATTGAATAAACCGGATTTTCTGCCTTTGTCTAATATGCTTTTTGGTGTGCACTATTTGTAATGCATTATTATAAATAAAGATTCCGACTGTGAACAAGGTTGGTGAACTTGTCCCTGATATATGGAAATTTATTGATGGGCTAAAACACGCAAACATAGATTTTTGTGCCCCGTGCATAAACTAGAAGATTGGTGGCAGAAACTCTATCCTCGGGGGAGTTGAGTTGGCATGTTTTTATCTTTCGGTTTAGCTATTTTGCGGGCGGACAGAACGGCGCAGGAATTCGCGTGTTGGCCCGTCAAACTGGATATGCCCCTGATCGAGAACAATAACGCGTTCGGTCAAACTCAGAATATCGAAACGGTCTGTCGACACGACCATCGTGGTATCGGGCTGCAATATGTTTTTAAGCACATTGGCAACACGCGCTTCCTGTTTTTGTGACAATTGCGAAGTTGGTTCATCAAGAAGCAGAATCTTGCGTTTTGTCAGTGCCAAGCGAGCAGAGGCTAACATTTGTCGATGCGCAGGATTGGGATAGAAACCGGCATCACGCCATGTTACTTCCAGTTTGTCGGCAATTTGCATTTCGCCGCTCACAAGATCAAGCTGATGGAGAATGTTTTCGCATTCTTCGCGCGAGAGCCGGCCTTCCAGACACAAAAATTCATAAACCGAGCTCGTCAACATGACGTGTTCCTGCCAGGAATAATGAACGAGATGTTTGATCGATTCATCACCGGCATGGA
>CAMLLT010000268.1 GCA_946480935.1 uncultured Bartonella sp.
ATCGTCGGTTGGCCATTTTCTCTTTCGCAGGCTTTAGCCGAAATCGTCCGCGATTTATTATTACCGGTATTATGGCTATCAGCCTTTTCAGGTCACGGATATGAATGGCAAGGTCATAACGTCAATATCAAGAAATAACAGCCATACGGGGATGAATAATAGCGATGCGAGGATTCCGGAAAGCGTTTAATCTTTACGGAAGATCAGCCTTCCCAGAATGCCCGTGAAAATTGCTATAAACACTGCAACAAAGCCGTAATAAATACTGTTATCATGAGCAAAACGATAAATTGCATAAGCTGTGTGCGCTTTGACAATTTCGAGTTCCGTTGAAACCGTTTCGACAAATTCTCCGTCACGAAAAAGATAGGCATGAATTGTATGATGGCCAACAGGAATATTGGCAGGCAGCTTGAAATTTGCCGAAAAAAGCGAAGCAGAACCAAATGTGACCGCTCCGATATTTTCGCTATAGAGATGTTGATCCTGCTTGATTTTTATAAGCTCGTCACGGAATAGTTTAACTTTTGCCTCATCGGTATCGTCGGCACGCAATGGCAAATATTCAAATCCGAGCCCAAGTCTTTTATAATTGATCGGGGTGGTAATATCACGGATTTCGCGGGTGGTTGCCATTGCATAGGATTGCGGAACAGCCGTAAATGTCAGAGCATCGGCATTAACCCACACTCCGAGTGTGCGCTTTTTCTCGCGCATCACCATTGGCCTTATGGGACCTTCCATGACCACAATAATATCATAACGACCTTGGCGTCTCAGATAAGGATCGGCATTTTCAAGAACGCCCGCTATATAGACATTGCGACCGGCAAAATTGGTATCGAGTGTAATCGCATTGGTAGTCACGATGATCTGGATATTCTCTTTCGGTGCGGCAGATGTTGTCGCTGTATCCGCATATGCAGTTTCACATGTCAGAAAGATTGCCAGATAAACCATTATTGCGGCTAAAACTGTTTTCATTTTACCCGCCGATAAAGCTTAGCGAAAAGAGATCGTCAGGGCGAACAAAGAGTTCGAAAGCAAGACGGGCACAAACCAGCAAAACCAGAATGGCAAGCAGCATGCGTAATTGTTCGGCCTTGAGCTTTCTACCTATCCTCGTTCCATAAGTTGCGCCGATAACGCCGCCAACCATCAACAGAAATGCCAGCACAATATCAACCGAATGGTTGGTGATACTTTGTAGAACTGTTGTGAAGGCTGTAACAAAAGTAATCTGGAAAAGAGATGTACCGACAACAACATTGGTTGGAACGCGCAACATGTAAATGAGCGCCGGCACCATAATAAAGCCGCCACCCACGCCCATTATGGAAGAAAGAAGACCAATAACAAGTCCGATGCCGAGAACGGGAATAACACTCACATAAATTTTAGATGCGCGAAACCGCATTTTCAAGGGCAAACGCTGAGCCAAACTATGGTGGCCGGGACGGTGGACAATAACAGGCTTCCCTTTTTTTGCATTGATAATTGCCCGCCAACTTTCAATGGCCATAAGGCTTCCAACCCCGCCTAAAAGAATAACGTAAAGCAGGGAAATAATGAGATCCAATTGACCAAGTTTGCGTAAGTAAGTGAATAATTCGACACCAAGACACGATCCCAATATGCCACCAACCACCAGAAGAATTCCCAGCTTGATATCGAGTGTCTTGCGTTTAAAATGTGTGAGCGCACCAGTAACCGACGAAGCAATAACCTGATTTGCTCCCGTTCCGACAGCGATAGCCGGTGGTACATTGTAAAAAATAAGAAGCGGCGTAATCAAAAAACCGCCACCAACACCAAACATTCCTGAAAGAAAACCGACAACCCCGCCCATGCCGATAAGAATCAGCATATTAAGTGACATTTCTGCTATCGGTAAATAAATACTCACATCTCTCACCTGCGGGCAAAAACCAAGCTTTTGTTCCTGCTATGATCACATATGGTCCGGTATCGCATTTTCTGAAACCCAATATCGACGATAGGCTAGCTATTGTCGAGACCTCGGTCACAGATACCGGAATACATATGATTTTTCTCAAGGCTTGTGCCGAAATTTGCTATATTCGGCAGCCTCGACTTTTATCGCTGTATTCCGGTTACAAATCAAGCCGTGATTGGCAAGTCTCGAATATTATTTAATGCTGTGAGAGCGCCCCATTAATTGCGCCATCAAAAACAGCCCCATTGCAGGTCCGAATAACTTTTTCCGTTTCAATTTTGCAACCGGCTTTTTAGCCAATTCGGCAGACGCCCGTTCATGGGGGACAGAAGCCGCCGTTTGTGCAGAAATTTTAGACGTATTCTGAGAAATCTTGTTGTCTGGCAGTTTCTCAACGTTTTTTTTCGGTAGGCTATCCGCATTCTGTCTTTGAAGCTCAGGGGAATATTGTCTGCGCTCGGCAACGGTTTCACCTGTTTTTCCATCAGCAAGACGCCGTATGACAGGTTTATCAAAAGTTCTGACGGTTTGGTTTTCCTGTTTATCACTTAATGGCAAATCTGTTAGAGATGCCGGCTTGTTTTGTGGCATTGTTTTAACAGATTGTTCGGTATTTCGCGATGAATAATTTTCGCTATTTTGCTCGTATTTACCGAGAGACGCCTCTATGTTGGTGATTTGCTTTTGCAAAGACAGGAGCTGAGCAGAGAATCGGGAAGTGGAAACATTTTCTCTTAATTGTCTGGAAATTTCCTGATTTTCTTTCTGGTATTCGGAAATTATCCGATTGGTTTGTTCAACAAATTCGGGTTTTAGTCTAGCCACAACTTGTTCGGCTGTCTCTTTAACGAGAATTTTCCGCTCGGAGTCGCTCGCCAAGCTTTTTTCTTTTGTGGTCTTCAAGAGTAATTCTTCAAGCCTGTCAAAATGCTCAACCAATTGGTTTTGTGAAGTGCGTCTTGCTTCATATTCGGCAAGCAAAGCCCGTGCCAAATCGTCGAGATAACCTTTTAGATCCGGCTCCCCATGAAGTGGAAAAGGAGTGACATCTTCTACCGACCCAACATCTGTTTTCCTTTTCATCTGATCATGTAACAGACGTAATCGTTCCGCGATATCGGATAATGTAATGTGCCCGGATTCCGCTTTTTGCGGCTCCAACCGCACAAAATTCTCTTCTTCCGGCATATCCGGAATCAATGATAGATGATTTGTATTCATTCCCCGGCCTTTTTACTCAAACCCGTTCAACATCAGTTTCCAAGCC
>CAMLLT010000269.1 GCA_946480935.1 uncultured Bartonella sp.
GCCGATAAGCTTATCCATTATGGCGCAAGCAATATTGTTCTTGATCCGGTCATGGTGGCCAAAAGCGGCGATTTATTGCTTGAAAACGATGCCATAGAAATTATTCGCAATGTACTTGTTCCAATGGCTGCCATTATTACTCCCAATCTGCCGGAAGCTGCCGTGCTTCTTAAAACAAAACCGGAATGGTCACTCAAAGAAATGCGCAAATGCGCACCCGATATTCTGGAACTCAAATGCCGTTCTGTCCTCCTTAAAGGCGGGCATCTCAAAACCCCGACAAGCCCCGATATATTTTGTGACCGCCACGGTGTTATCGAACTTGAAGCTCCACGCATTGCAACAAAAAATGACCATGGCACAGGTTGCACGATTTCGGCAGCCATTGCCGCTTTATTACCAACGACACCACTGGTTGATTCGGTCCGTTTCGCCAAACGTTATCTGACCGGTGCACTTGCCGCTTCAAATAAACTCGAAGTCGGACACGGGCATGGGCCTGTTCACCATTTTTATGAATTATGGCAAGATGGGATGATCGGCGATTGAACCGTCATTCGTCCGGAAGTCGTGAAAATCGGTCGCGATAATTTTGCGGCGAAACATGAAGGTGACGTTGAAAAACCCGTCTTAAAGTTTCTTCACTACCAAAACCACATTGGCGGGCTGTCTTTTTTATCGACCAGTTCTGTTCAAGATATTGGCGTGCAGCTTCAAGCCGGAAAAGCTCGATGGCTTTGGCCGGCGATGACCCCGTATCACGGGTATAAAGGCGGGAAAAATTCCGTTCGCTCATACCACATTTTTCGGCAAGCATTGCAACCGACAAGGGACGGGAGAGATTTTTCATAATCCATTGATTGAGGAGATTGAATCTCTCGTCCTCGCAATAAAAATCGAGAAGTTCACTGAACTGGCTTTGACCGCCCGGACGACGCAAATAGACAACCAAGTGACGGGCAACGGATTTTGCCAGATTGAACCCCAAATCTTCTTCCACCATTGCCAAAGCCATATCTATACCGGAGGTGATTCCGGCAGATGTCCAGATCTTTCCGTTGCGTATAAAAATTGCTTCGTTTGTCCATAAAACATCCGGATAATCCCTCCGGAATTCGTCTATCCTGCTCCAATGCGTTGTTGCTTTTTTTCCGTCAAGTAGCCCAAGCTTTGCCAATGCCAGAGAGCCGCTACAGACCGATGCTGTGCGCCGCGTTTTCCGGTTCATCATATCAAGCCATTGAAGTATCGCTTTGTTTCCGGCAAAGCGGTTGATGCCGCGGCCACCGCTGATGATAAGTGTATCAAGCTGATCAGGTGCCAAGGACAAAGGTTCGACCGCCAATTCGAGACCACTTGTCGTTTTAATCTTGTCATTTTCGGCAATTGTCAAAAGTTGGTAGGGCTTCACGTCACCTTCATAAAGGTCATTGGCACTCGAAAAAACCTGCATTGGCCCCGTAATGTCAAGCAATTGCGCGTCATTAAAGCAGACAATAGCAACAGTTTTTGGTGCAATGCTTGCCGGTGCAATAGTTGTCGAAAAATCGATCGAACATTTCTTACTTGGCTTAAATTGTGGGGACTTTGTCATAACTGCCAATTTAACGTGCTCTATAGTTTTTTAAAACACATTTTTAAAAGGGATGATCAATGACCATAAAAGCCGGATTTTTTATTTTTGACGAAATGCAACTTCTGGATTTTGCCGCACCCTATGATGAATTTTGTTCAACCCCTGAAATAGAAGTTTCTCTCATCGGAGAAAGCTTGAAGCCGATTACAACGACGAGCGGATTATCCTTTGCGCCCGATCATGACATCAGCACAATCCTTCCACTTGATGTCCTGTGCATTCCCGGAGGAAATGGCGTCAATCAATTTTTGAACAACGAACCGGTTCTCGAGTTTTTCCGTAAAGAAGCAAAAGAGACCCGCTTTCTCACATCGGTTTGCACCGGTTCGCTTATTCTGGGTGCAAGCGGCCTTCTTAAAGGTCGCAAAGCCACAACCCACTGGAGCGCCATGGAATTTCTACCGATTTTCGGTGCAATTCCTGTTGAAGAACGTGTGGTTGTTGACGGTCCCATCATAACCGCCGGCGGGATTACCGCAGGTATGGATTTCGGCTTGGTCATCATTGCAAAACTTCTTGGTCAGGAAACGGCCGAAAAAATTCAATTGCTCATGCAATATGATCCCGAACCGCCATTTGATTGTGGAACACCAGAGAAAGCCCCGAAGGCATTGGTAGAGCAACTTCAACGGGAAAATAGTACTGACGAACGGAGAAAACTTGTCCGGAAATGGCAGGAAAAACACGGATTCTGACACGCTATTGCTCGCCACAATTTCCGATAGCCGTGAAATTGATGTTTCCGGAAATATTCTGGTCAAAAAAAATGCCGGTATAAACCGGCATTTCAAGCATAATTGAAACTCTCCGCTGTTTTTTAACAGATCGGAGGAAACCATCGATAAACGATGGTTTCAGAGGCTTACCAATAGCCCAATATTTTCCACCAGATTCCGCCAATAATTGCGAAGACCAGCAGATTGACGACGCTCATCACAAAGCCCACGCCCCACCAGCGGCCAAGAGTGACATAACCCGAACCGAAAATAATCGGCGACGTACCGGTGGCATAGTGGGTCAAGCACATCATGATTGCCGAGGCAGCAGCCATCAGCAGCATGAACAGGTTAGTGTAATCCGCAGGAATGAGGTGAACGCCAACCATCAGGAAGGCCAACATCATGGCACTGATGTGAGCTGTCGTACTTGCAAATACATAGTGTGTATACATGAATGTCAGGATCAATACAGCCATCGCTGCAGGCCAGCTCATGCCACTTGATTCGATAGCCAAGCGCAGACCGTCAGAGAACCAGGCAATAACACCAAGCTTATTGAGCTGACCGGCAAGCATAACCAGCGCTCCGAACCAGATGAGCGTATCCCAAGCACTTTTTTCCTTGAGCACATCATCCCAAGTCAGTGTTCCGCACAATAACAGAATTACCAGACCAACGAATGCGACTGCTGTCGGATCAACCGAAAAGGACGGTCCGAACAATGCGGCCGGAAGACCTGCCCACAATAAAAGCATAATAATGAATGTGAGCAACATAATGATTTCCGGCGCTTTGATCTTACCCAGTTTCTGCAACTCGTCATGGGCAAAAGTGA
>CAMLLT010000270.1 GCA_946480935.1 uncultured Bartonella sp.
CAAAGACAATTCGACCAAAGAGGGGCGCGACACAAATAGACGGGTTGATTTGCGCATCATTAAGAATACACCAACGCTATCCTACGAAATCGAACGCAATAAGAATGTGTTGAAAGATAGCCGTTTTGGAGGTGATGACATTGCGCCTCACTGAATCTCTTCAACGTAAAATTTCGGCCAATTTTATACTGCCGGCTCCAGCAAAAGGTGTCTTTGACGAGATTGCCAAGATTCATCATGAATGGCCGGATATAACACCCGATATTTCTGAAGTAGATCAGGAAGAACTCATTCAGGAGATGCTTCGTCATCTTGAAAACGATGAGTGGATCGACGTTAGAGTTTCTTTTGTCGTTAAGGTTGCTTATGCGGTGTTTTCGCCAAATAATCGAAACAGAGACGATCTCGCTCCTCTCCGGCATTTTTATTATGAGGAAATCAAAGTATCTGACAGGCGATCTCTGCTCAATGCTTTTTTTAAAATATATCTTGAAAGCTTTCAACAGGAGAGCGAGCATACGCGGCTTCTTGCTGAAGCGCTTGGTGTTAACCATCAGTCATTGGGAGTGAAGTGGCAAAAACTTATTGCACTTGTGCCGGACATTTTAAACCCTCTTTCGGCACCACAAGCACTTGCTGATAGAATGATTGATATGAGTGATATTTACCAAGGGATGAAAGAACTTGGCATCTATAATCCTCATATGTTGGGACTGATGAATGAGGCACATCTTCGCTTTCTGGCGATGGTGCATCAAAATCTTTATAAACGTGACGAAATGGAACGTATGATGAATTGGCTGAAGCCTGAAGGACGGGAAGCCAAAGAAGTCGGTGCAGCTGAAGCAATAACAGCACTCATTCGTGTCTGGAATGGACGTTCACCTTCAAAAGATGATGTTTCCTTTCTCACAAAAAAGTTGGTTTCCATTTATGGTGATCCACGCATCAGGAAAACCAGTGTTTGGGGTCAAGTCCCTGAAGACGCGCGGAGAACATTTTTCCGCTGGCTCGCCGGCAACGACATTCGCTTCTTTCTGGACGTTGTTTCAAATGTTGAAAGAGATGTGGAAGACGGCGGGAATATGTGGGAAACGCGACGTAAGTTCTGGCTCGATCTTTTTGATGAAGGCCGTATTGACGATGCATGGGTTGCGTTCAGCGATGACGGTTGGCGGGAAGCACGTCGTATACGGCAATCCTTGCACGACGACACGACTATGCAATATGCCAAACAAATAGCCGGCGGTTATCGTGAAAAAACATCACTTCTCATAATGCGTATTGGTCGAAAAATCGTCGTGGAAGGTTCTCATAATTATAAAGTTTACGTGTTTGACGAGAATGAACCAGAAGTCCCGAAAATGCATGAACGAAACTACGATTGTAATCGGATCCGTAATATCAAAGCGGATCAGGGCATTGTACATATCGGGAACTGGCAACAGAAAGTTCTGTTAAAAATATGAGGCGGATAAGATGAAATTCGAGCTTTCGTTAGATGAAAAAAACAATGTCATTTTAACAGTTGCGCCGCAACATAAAAGTATTTTTCAGAAACTGTTAGGTGCCTCCCAGACCGAAAGCCTTGATCAAGTCAATGATAAGTTGGCCTTCGCCATTGATGAATTACGTTTCTTGTCGGAAAAGTATTCCAACAAGGAACAGCTGGATATCACGTCGACACAAATCATGATGTCGCCCCATCTTGCAGCCAGTCTTTCCAACGAAAGTGCACAACAACTCGGTTTGCCACCTTTTACGGATTTAACGATTGAATTTGATGCTAAAAATACATTCGGCAGCCCTGAATTCAGACTTACTTACGAATGGCAACGCAACGGCATAAGGGAAGTGCCTCCTCGCAAAGGGGCTATTTTAGAGACAGAAAATGGAACGAAGCGCATTCCAATCTGGTTGTTGGAAGCAATCGAAATTGCAGACAGTCACCACGCAGGTAAAAGCCTTGAAGATGATTGGGAGGCCTTGGCAAGATTTCGTAAGAAACTTGAGCCGGGTGTCACGCTTGATAACAGTCGCGATGCGCATGTATCAATGACAGATTTCTTAAGTGGTCTGAAGGTAAGCCTGATTGACCGTTTTTCTATATCGCCTGTTGGAAAAGATGATTTTACAATTATTCCTTTCGATGGCGAGCACCTGCGGGAGAGCCAATCGTCGAGCGGAAATGATGAAATTTCAGAAAATCAAAGTGAAATTGATGGCATCAATCTGAAACGGTTCAACCGCTTGGTAAAAGACCGTGGTTCCTTAACGGCTTACAGCATCCAAGCGGGCCATTTCGTCGTCATTGAAAAATCAGCCAAGCTTGCGCTTGACGTTATGGCAAGAAAACAAAAGGCGTCCTCTTCCGAGCGACAGGAATTCATCAAAAATCCGGGCTTGGAAATACGTAATGCCGTCATTGACAAATTGAGGAGCGACGGAAAACTTGATGGTCTTGCACCGGATGCCGAAGAAGAACTCATTGAACGTTCGAGCGATCATTTATTTGTCGAGACTAAAGAATATTCGGAACGCGTTACAGGAATTGGCGTATTTAAAAAACCCGATATTGGCGGCTTTATTGACAGCTATTCGACATGGGGTTTCGAGGATTTTGGCCAGCTGAAAGCAAGACTCGACGAAAAGTCGGTTGCAGAAATAGGTCATATAAAAGAAGATATGAAAACGGCTATAGCCGAGGGAAAACAGGAAATTCAAATAGATAATTTTGATATCCCGGTTTCCCAAAACAGTTACGATAATCTTGAAAAATACTATGACCAACGTGTTGCAATTGCCAATGGCGAAGAAGGCCTGTTTAATGACGAAAAGTCATCCGGTAGAGATGAGCTTGATAAAAAACAAGGACCTTTTGTCCTGCAAACAAAAGACAACTTTGACGATTTGGAATGGTTGGCAAATCTCAAACCACGCAAAACGGATGTGTCCAACGCAATTCCCGATTCCATTGTTACGCCATTAAAAGAACACCAGAAAGAAAGTTTAAAATGGCAAATAGAAGCTTGGAAAGCGGGGTTACCAGGTATTTTGAATGCCGATGAACAGGGTCTCGGAAAGACATTGCAGACAATTGCATTTTTAGCCTGGTTAAAACAGGTCAATGCGAAGAACGAGATGAAAAAACCGGGACCTTTT
>CAMLLT010000271.1 GCA_946480935.1 uncultured Bartonella sp.
TGCTTATCGTTAATGCAATAAATGCCTGTTCCAGTCGCAAGGCCAAATGGTTTGTTTTTTGGCGATTCTGATTGACAAGATTGCTAACCAGATGCGGCGAAAGCCCGCGCGCTAACAGATTAAAAACCTGTCTTTTCTTTTCTGTATTGACTGAAAGAGACCGTTCCAACCTGCTTGCTGCTTCATCAAAACGGCGGCGTGGCAATGCAAGGAGCTGGTCTACAGAGGGAAGTGCTCGCACTGCACTATAAAGTTTTTGCTTGCGGAAATCGAATTGGCGGGAAATTCCCCCCAATAATCTTGCATAAAGAGAAGCAACACTAGCCTCCAGTTCCGCTTTGACGGGAACTGCCATTTCCGCAGCACCGGTCGGCGTCGGGGCACGCACATCTGCCGCATAATCCACCAATGTCCAATCAGTCTCGTGGCCAACAGCGGAAATTACAGGAATGAGTGAAGAGGCAACAGCCCTTACAACAATTTCATCATTAAAGCCCCATAAATCTTCAAGACTGCCACCACCGCGTGCAACAATGATAAGATCGGGCTTCGGGATTGGTCCGCCTTCTTCCAAAGCATTAAAGCCTGAAACTGCTGCTGCAACTTCGGCCCCGCACGTCTCTCCCTGAACACGCACCGGCCAAACAATGATATGAAGGGGAAAACGGTCGGAAATGCGATGGATAATGTCGCGGATGACCGCGCCCGTCGGCGATGTTACAACACCTATTACCTTGGGCATAAAGGGCAATAATTGCTTGCTGGCAGCATCAAACAGTCCCTCAGCGGCAAGTTTCTTTTTTCTTGCTTCCAGAAGCGCCATCAAGGCCCCCACGCCCGCCGGCTCCAGATTATCAATGACAATCTGATATTTGGAAGATCCGGGATAGGTTGTGAGTTTACCTGTCGCAATCACTTCCATTCCCTCTTCGGGAAGAAATTTGAGTTTGCCCATTACGCCGCGCCAGATAACCGCTTCAAGACGCGCTTTATCATCTTTCAAAGCAAAATAAGCGTGACCGGATGCGTGCGGCCCTCTATATCCCGAAATTTCACCGCGAACGCGAACATGGCCGAATTGATCCTCGACCGTACGCTTCAACGCGCCCGATATTTCGGAAACCGTATATTCGACCGCATTGGTTGCAGCACTATTTTCAGTAAAAAAGTCACTCATATGCGCACATTATATCAATTCTTCCGGTTAATCCACTAGGCACAAATTAGGCAGACATCAAGCCGTTTAAAAAACCGCCACCATGCGCTTAACGGGAACAATTATTTATGTTTTTCGTTTAAGCCTCATCAACTTCGGGAGTAAAAAATGGGAAAATTACCTGTAAATCATGAGCGTGCAAGTGAAGTTGCAAAGGAAGTAACACCACCTTTGAAAGGCGGAAAACTTGAAAAGCAAGTGGAAAAAGAAAAGCCGGCAAAAAACAACAAGCGTTAAAAAACTTCGGCAAAGAGGTGTCACCGCATTTATAAGGTAGAAACTGTAATATTTACGGAAAGTATCATTGCTTCTCTACCCCTTACTCGCGGCCAAGATTCTTGCTACATTCCGCTCTGCTATTTATCGTTTTTTCGGTTGCCTTTATTCGGCTGCATTGAGTGACGAAAACGGTTTTGCAGGATAAAGTGCAGGTTGAACCACAATCTTTGCATCAAGATTTGCAATGGTCTCGAAAGACTATTTATAGCGATCTGCTCATCTGATATTTAAGAAAGATAGATGTAAGAAAGCCGGATTTGGATAATTTGCTCTTTTGACACTGGCTGTTATAGTCTTGAGGCTGAAAATGTTGGAGATTGAACTTTAAACCGTTGAGACCTATTTAAGGTTTTATTTTGCACCTTTGAGGGATAGTCAATGTCAAAGCCGCTCAATTCATTTCTTGGAGATACACCCGGACGCGTCGTTATCAAACTTCTCGTTTTTTCAATTCTGGTCGGCATCGTTATGACGCTTCTCGGCTGGACGCCAATGGATGTTGTTTGGAAAATTGTGCATTTCTTTAACTCGCTTTGGTCAATGGGATTTGATGCATTCGAAAAACTGTTCAACGTGGTGATTGTGGGCGCTGCAATTGTGATCCCCATATTTATCATTATGCGCATCCTGAACTTGATACGTTAATGGCTTCGACTCTTGATCCATTTAACAACTGCCCGCGATGAAATGACGATAGTCCATTGTTTTGATTATATAATTATATATTTCATCAAGGGCAGAAATTGCATTTGTCCGATATCGAGGATATAAAAGTTTAAAATTTTATAGCTTGCCCAAGAAATTCCATAAAAGCTTTATAGTAACCTTAGCCAGTTTATAATTTTCGGTGCATTAATGCGAACGGTGTGGTGGCTAACTATTGTTTTTCATAGTCACGAATTTTAAAAGACCCGTTGTTTTTATGAACCTGTTGAATTGTTGGGTGATATCTTGCTGACACGTCGAAATTTTTTTGTCCTTTCCAGCGCTGTTATCATGAGTGCAACGGGGGTAATACCCGCTTTTGCTGACGATGAAGATCCGACGAAACTGATCAATGCTTTGCGATCTCAAAACAGCCAGGGGCCGCTTCAGCCCGACAAACAATTGGAAAAAATGGCCCAGGATCAAGCCAATTTAATGGCTGATGCCCAGAAAGTCGCGCACACTGTCAGCTTCGGTAATGATTTTGTAACGCGTTTGCGTAAATTCGGCATTCACGGTGCGGCAGGCGAAAATCTTTGTGCTGGCCGATCGACTGTTGCAGCAGCTTACAATGTGTGGATGAATTCCCCAGGTCACAGAAGCAATATGCTTTATCCGAGTTTCCATTATTATGGACTGGCAAAAGCAACGTCTCCAAAGCGGCCGAATTACGTTTATTGGGCAATAGAATTCAAACGTTGATAAATAGTATTTTCGTTATCGTTTTTTCGTCTGGGCTATCCACATCCAATCCATGCCTTTGAACCGGTGAATAGAGAAAAGACCTATGGCATTGGGCTTCATAAGGGACTTTTTTGAATATATTTTCTATTGATATTCGTATTCAACGATCAGGATATTGTTCACGATTGGCTTCATAAATTCAAGGTTTGTACCTTACCCGTTTCCAATGTCCGTGGGTCAAGTAATTGACATAAATTCCCCATAGCCC
>CAMLLT010000272.1 GCA_946480935.1 uncultured Bartonella sp.
TGTGAATTTTTCCGGTAACAGTTCAAAGACCACAGCTCTATATTTTATTTTTCTTCTGAGCCGTCCAATAGCGGTCGCTAAAATTCGACGGTCATCTGCAAACATTGGCGTTCCAGCATAAAGATTGCCGCCAGCTTCGGCAATGAGACCCGCTTCATATAAAATTTCATATCTTTGGAGGATAAAATCCTCGTTCCACGAAAAACCGTCACATCCGAAAAGAAAAGAAATTCTGCGCTTCTTGAAATCACAATGGACTTTGTCTTTTCCGGCCCAAACATTGAGCGCATCAATAATTTCATCGACACATGGATGCTTTCCGCTTCGGCAATCGTCCCATGGGAAATGTTCATACCAGTCATGCCATTCGGCATTTTGGGAAAAATCGTCCTGCTGACGCACCAAGCCCAGATAGCTGATCGATATTGTTCGCGCACCGCTATCCGGACAGACAGGCAAACGATTCGAGAATGTGTAAAGCTGTTCAAGAAATCCAACAGGATGACCTGTTTTTGTATTTATCCAGTCACGTAAAGAAGCTTCCAAGCTTTTCTGCTCGAATTCGAATGGTCCGGATGGAAGTTTTTGTTCCGCTCCTACAGTGATAACTTTGGGCTGACCGTTCGTAACTGCGGCAATAACGGCAATAAGTTCGATTTTTGAAAGCGCTGATGGGGTAGTCAAGGTTGTCATTTTCGATTTTTAATCTAAAGTTTATTGAAGGCGAATATATAAATCGGTTTTCATTCCCGATTTAATATCTCGTTTTGGATGAAATCCCCCTGGGAAATCCAAGGGAAAGAGTGGATTTTCATCCTCATATAGCGCAGCAATCCAATCAGCCAAGTCTAAATTTAAGAAAAAATGTAATTTGATTATAAATAAAGAATATTAATTCATATTCTGTCTAAAAAATAAAAAAGTTTTTTTGAACAATTTTTATATTCTGTTAAAAATACTCATAATTTTCTATTTTTTGTTTCGGCGTTGTTGTTACAATTATTAAGTTGTTACAATTATTAATTAGTCGGTTAATGAAAAATCCGATTTGAAATATAAACGAAAATTTAATATTCGCAACTGGTAAGTAGAAAAATATTGTATTGCGCTTTCCGGAAAGCGCTGTTTCCAAATGGAAATGGTTAATAAAACAGTTTGTAATTGAGTTGACAGAGATAACAGGGGCTGCGGATAGAGAATAGGAAGGCTTGTGCGAGAACACAAAAAAACCGGCTCGAAAGCCGGTTTTCGTTAAAGATAATTTTTCAATGTTTTTAGTGATGATTTACCGGCGATCCATCGCCGAAATGGGCTTCGTTGATAGCTCCGCCATGCGTTGCTTCGCCGGATTTTTGTGCATGGCCGATGACATAGCTATCTTCGACCGAACCATCTCCAAATCCATTCGCCCGTGTATAAGCACGTGAATTACCTGTATATCCTTTGTTCATGCCCGATTGGGCGGTAGAGCCGATGACATAGTTGTTGGCCGGCGAACCATCGTCAAAAGCATAACCACTGGCATAGGCGCTGCTTACACCACATAAACTTGCAAGCGCAATAAACATTAATTTTTTCATTTCATTCACCGTTTTTATGAGCCCTTAGCTTTGGCTAACGGCTTTAATTGCAATTGGATCAATCTGGATATTTTCCAAATTCTCTATCGCTTATATCTTCATCACGGCAATCAATCTCAAATCACTTTAAAATGTATAGATCACGGAAAAGTGATAATGTAAAATATAGCAAAAACAACAAGTTAACATTTGTTAATTCCCGTCCAACAGGAGGCTATAAAGTCCGCATCACACCTTTTGTGAAGTGGCTTCAAGACCGGCTAGTTGGTGTCTTTCGGGGCTGCCACAAAGTCGATTTTTTACCTTCGCAAGTTGCAAACTCTGTTCGAATCTTGCAGTTTCTTGTTTCTTCAATTCTTCGGATTTAATCCGGAGAAGATATGACGGGTGAAAAGTGACAAGAACCGGTATTTTTTCTTCTGTCTCGATTATTTTCCCCACTAAACCGGTTAACGGCTCGTTCACCCCCGTGAGTGAAAACAAGGCGGTTTTCCCCATGGCGACGATAAGCTTCGGTTTGACAATATCGATTTCTTTCAAGAGCCACCAGCGACAATGTTCAACCTCGCTCCGATCTGCTCTTTTATGGAGGCGCTTGCGGCCTTTAAGTTCATATTTGAAATGTTTGACAGCGTTGGTAATGTAAACCTCATCCCGTTGAATGCCAACTTTCTCTATCGTTTTTTCAAAGATTTGCCCTGCCGGCCCGACAAATGGCCGACCGACAAGATCTTCACGGTCGCCTGGTTGTTCGCCAACAATCATAAGAGTAGCATTTTCAGGCCCTTCGCCACAAACAGCTTGCGTTGCTGAACAATGCAACGGGCAACGTTTGCATGATTTGATACCTCTATTGAGATCATCCAAAGTTCCGATCGTTGCCTGCGACTTCAAACTCGTTCGA
Organism: uncultured Bartonella sp.; assembly: GCA_946480935.1. Lineage (GTDB taxonomy): Bacteria > Pseudomonadota > Alphaproteobacteria > Rhizobiales > Rhizobiaceae > Bartonella. Next base: position 2,485 of record CAMLLT010000272.1, read on the forward strand.
ATGACATTCTCGGCATGTCTTTCCGATAAGCGGGAATGAAAGCGAGGAGGTAGCAGAACCGGTTGTCTTTCCATCGTTTTATTGCGCTTGTCGGCATCATCAACGAGACTATCAATGATTTCGGCCTCGGGAAGGTTGTTCCAGTACTTTTTCGGCATATGACTTTGCATAGTTTTGACTTTCAGTCTTGCCGGGTTAAAAATACTAGAAAAATAGGTTTTCCAGAGCTCTTCGGTTTCATCTTTATTTTGCGGCTTTTTAAATATTGGTTCGCCAAAAAACAGTTTTTCGTTAAAATAGAACGCACTGCCTTTCGGCGTTAGAATTTGCCAATCCATGTCACTGAAACGTCGGCAGAAAAACGGTATAGCTTCCGCGATAATGAAATGTTGCGGTTCATACCAGGCGGTAAAACAACGCCTGACGGTGTCGTCGCCAAGGCTGTCAATTTCCTTGAAACGTAAAAATGCATGCATATGGTGGATATCATGACAAACAGCCTTTTGCCGTGATAAAGCTGTAGCGGTGTCAATGTCATAAATTTTTTCAAGAACAGTTTTGTCCTGCTGCAAGCGGTAAAGAAGCCGATATAAAAGTGCTGCCGAATCTTCGCTTTCGTGGCAGATGACATTTTTCGCAAGATTGATGAACTGCTTCGG
>CAMLLT010000273.1 GCA_946480935.1 uncultured Bartonella sp.
GCTTCCAGATAGGCCGAATAGTTGCCCTCGTAAGGTATGCCATGTCCACGATCAAGCTCCAGAATCCAGCCGGTAACGTGATCAAGGAAATAACGATCATGCGTGATGATGAGAACGGCTCCCGGATATTCGCGCAAATGTTTTTCAAGCCATGCTGTCGTTTCGGCATCAAGATGGTTGGTCGGCTCGTCAAGCAAGAGTAAATCGGGCTGTTGCAGCAGCAATTTACATAAAGCGACGCGGCGTTTTTCACCACCCGACAATTTTGAAACATCGGCATCTGCTGGCGGGCAACGCAATGCATCCATTGCCATTTCTACCTGCGAATCGAGATCCCAAAGGTTCTGACTATCGATAACATCCTGAAGTTTTGCGCCTTCCTCAGCGGTTTCATCAGAATAATTCATCATCAATTCATTATATCGATCAAGAATTGCTTTTTTATCGGCAACACCTTCCATCACATTGCCGCGCACATCTTTGGAAAGATCAAGCGCCGGTTCTTGTGGCAAATATCCGCAGGTTGCTCCCTCTGCAAGCCAGGCCTCACCGGTGAATTCCTTGTCAATGCCTGCCATAATCCGCAAAATTGTCGACTTACCGGCACCGTTAGGCCCCAGAATACCTATTTTTGCATCGGGATAAAAAGACAGATTAATATTGTCCAAAATCTTTTTATTGCCATAGGATTTGCTCAGACCAGCCATGTGATAGATAAATTGCCGCGCCATATATTTTCCATTCCTTGATTACTGCGCTTGATTAAACGCTTTCATCCACATTTCCTGCGGAAATGCGTTCAAAACAAATTCTTTTCTGATCTTTTAACCGAAAGAGTTGATCTCGGCAATCTTTAGCCGCAGCAATCTTTAGCCCCGTCAAAACAAAATTAAAGAAGCAAGACAATTTTAAAAGCCAAAACTTTTTTCAAATTCGGTTTATTGATCAAGCTCATCAATTTATGTGCGACCTGTTCACCTGATATGCCCATGGTAGCACGGCTTCAAACTGCCAAACGAAGCTTCTGAAATGACAGTGGCGGGCATCTCGCATTGCAGAATAGTTAAAGCCAAAGCCGAGTGCGAATTTTTTCGTCACTCGGCTTCCCCTCTGGCACTAAGCAAAACACTCTTCAAGCGTTTGCTCCCCGTATTGATTTAAAAGTTGGCAAATTATACCAACTTTTCATATTTTTGATATTAACATGAAACAATATTGCTTTATTTTACTCACTTACGCAAGTAAAAATAACAACCAACAGTAGACTGTGCCAATTATAAGCCAATGACTGAAAAATCCTTACAGAAAAGCCAGTCACAGCCCCGAAAAAAACCGGTCATTTTTGACCGGAACGGTAACGCAGACGTTTTTTTCGAAGCAAAACATACCTTGCTTATCCCCGACTCTTTGTTTGAAATGTCCGATTCACTCGCCACCGTAGATAAAACAGTTTATCGGATTGACCGTAAATTGAAGCTGCAAAACGCTCCGGAAGACAGAAACATAGTGATCTACGCCCCCTTTCCATTGGGCTTATGGGCAATTCACACATTCCCTCGAAGTCATTCAGTAAAACTCGTTCTTGATAAACAGAACAATTATAGTTACTGGCGTTTGTTGTTATTGCGACTAACGTTAAAGAATGAAAAACGACGCATGGGCTCAGATGTTTTCAGCCCGCTTATGATGCGGCGCTTACATGACATTTTATCGGTTGCCGATTATTACGCTCTCACAATCGGTGATTGGCTCTCTTTTCCGGATAAGTTACCAGAGCAAGTTTTCGGATTGTCAAAAAATATTTTTTGGCTCACCGACAAAACATCTCCTCAAGAAATTAGTGATTTTGTCAACTCGGACAGCTTTTAATTGTCAACCTGATTATCAATTTTGCGTTGGACGCGTAGGCTTTGTTGCGATATCGCAAATGTTAAGCTCGCTGGATATGAATGAGGAGAATTTGATGCGCTTTATTGCTGCAATCATCATAATTATTTTTTTTCAAACAAACCTGTTGGCTCAGGAAACAAACATAAAATGTACCGATTTGGCAGAATTAGGTCGCTCGGTCATGATGGTTCGCCAAAGCGGTGTTTCTATCGATAAAGCAACAACTCTCGTTCTTAACGGATTAAAAGAAAGATCGTCCGAAGATCAGAAAATTCTTGATCCGGTTTTTAGAAAAATCGTCGAACTTGCCTATCTGGAAAAGCAATTTTCAACCAATCGCGAGCGGATTGATGCCACAGGAAATTTCGCACAAACGATCTTGAAGCGTTGCGAAAGGAGACTTCCGAAGGGCTGAGAAACTTGCATGTTAATGTTCTGAATGAACGGCAATATCCGCGCTCGTCTCCGCAATTTTTCCAAAAGAAGCATTGCTATTTTCGACTGATAAAATTGTTTAGCGGTCAAAACAGTTTGTTTCCTTGTTGTTTCAACCCGAATATTGCCAAAGAACTTGACCAAGTGCATCAAGCCCCCATTCCAACGAGGTGAATTTTTGAAGCTCCTAGATGATTAGAAAATCATATGTAAAATCCACATTGTGTGGCTTATCGGTGAAATTGTGACGAAACGATAACTTGTTTCAAGGCAAAATTTCTACTTCACCCTGACCGGAAAGAAACCCGAAACAAAACAAAGAGCGAAAGATTTTGTCCGGAATTGTTCTAAAGAGCGCCCATCAATAGCTTTACACCAGAATCATTCATGGTTTTCAACATAAGATCAAGCGAGCCGTTGAGATCAATACCGGCACAGGCCGCAAGCGCTACCGACACATCAAAGCCACAATTTTTGGCATCCAGCGCCGAATAGGCCACACAAAAATCGGTTGCAAGGCCGCAGAATGTAAGCTTGTTAATGCCGCGTTCCTTCAGATAACCGCGCAACCCTGTCGGGGTTTTACGATCATTTTCAAAAAAAGCCGAATAACTGTCAATTTCCGGATTCATCCCCTTGCGAATGATCATTTCCGCCTTATCCACAGGTAACGAGCCGTGAAGAGCTGCACCTTCCGACCCTTGGATACAATGATCCGGCCAAAGTGTTTGCGGACCGTAATCGACTGTTATTGTGTCATAGGGAGAAAAACCTGTATGGTTCGACGCAAAAC
>CAMLLT010000274.1 GCA_946480935.1 uncultured Bartonella sp.
AGGAAAATGTGTTAACAGTTGAAAACAACTAAGGAAAATAATTTGTCGCGACCATCAACACCATTGTTGGACAAGATACATCTGCCGGAGGATCTGCGCCGCTTGCCGGAAAGCGCCCTGACAGAAGTCGCTAATGAATTGCGGGCTGAAACGATTGATGCCGTATCGGTAACAGGGGGACATTTGGGCGCGGGGCTCGGCGTGGTAGAACTTACTGTCGCTTTGCATTATGTATTTAATACACCCGAAGACCGCATCATCTGGGATGTCGGTCATCAGGCTTACCCGCATAAAATACTGACGGGCAGGCGTGATCGTATCCGTACTCTTCGTCAGGAAGGGGGATTATCCGGTTTTACCAAACGCAGCGAAAGCATTTATGATCCGTTCGGGGCGGGGCATTCCTCTACGTCCATTTCTGCAGGTCTCGGCATGGCTGTAGCCAATGACCTGAAAAAGGAAAAAAAGCGTAATGTTGTTGCCGTTATCGGTGATGGCGCAATGTCTGCCGGCATGGCTTATGAGGCGATGAACAATGCCGGTTCGCTTGACGCACGGCTCATTGTTATTCTTAACGATAACGATATGTCGATTGCTCCGCCAACCGGCGCTATGAGTGCTTATCTCGCACGGCTGGTTTCAAGCCCTTCATACCGCAATCTGCGTGAACGCGCCAAAGCTTTGAGCAAAAAGCTTCCCAAATTTTTCTGGGATAAAGCCCGTCGCGGGGAAGAATTTGCTCGTGGCTTTCTAACCGGTGGAACGCTGTTTGAAGAGTTGGGTTTCTACTATGTCGGACCGATTGACGGTCACAATATCGAGCATCTCCTGCCGGTTTTGAAAAATGTCCGCGAACATCCGAACGGTCCGGTTCTTGTTCATGTCGTTACACGCAAAGGCAAAGGCTATGCACCGGCTGAAGCAGCGAGTGACAAATATCACGGCGTTAGCCGTTTCAATGTTGTGACCGGCGAACAAATAAAAGTTCAGAGCAAAGCTCCGTCCTACACCAAAGTATTTGCCGATTCTTTGATTAAAGAAGCAACGCTTGACGACAAAATTGTTGCGGTTACGGCTGCAATGCCTTCCGGAACGGGACTCGACAAATTTGCCAAAAAGTTTCCTGAACGTATGTTCGATGTCGGCATTGCCGAGCAACATGCGGTCACTTTTGCAGCCGGTATGTCTTGTGAAGGTCTCAAACCTTTCGTGGCTATTTATTCGACATTTCTCCAGCGTGCTTATGACCAGATTGTTCATGATGTTTCCATACAACAATTGCCGGTTAAATTTGCAATTGACCGCGCCGGTTTTGTCGGTGCCGACGGCTCGACCCATGCCGGAAGTTATGACACGGTCTTTTTGTCCGCACTTCCGGGATTTGTCGTTATGGCACCTTCAGACGAATTGGAATTGATGAATATGGTGCGCACAGCCGCTGCCTATGATCAGGGGCCGATTTCATTCCGCTATCCACGCGGTGAAGGTGTAGGTTTGAAATTGCCGGAACGCGGCGAACTGATCGAAATTGGTAAGGGACGCATTCTCCGCGAAGGCAATAAAGTGGCATTATTGGCCTTTGGTACGCGTTTGCAGGAGGCCCTTGCTGCCGCCGATGAACTGGCGGCCGCCGGACTTTCGACAACTGTTGCAGATGCCCGTTTTGCAAAACCGCTCGACGAAGATCTTGTTCGCCGTCTTGCTCTCGAACACGAGGTTCTTGTCACAATCGAAGAAGGGGCAGCAGGAGGTTTCGGTGCACAAGTCTTGCAATTCCTTGCAAAAGACGGATTGCTCGACAAAGGGCTAAAAATTCGCACAATGACATTGCCGGATAAATATCTCTATCATGGCCCGCAAGCGAAAGTTCTTGCCGATGTTGGTCTTGATAGACGCGGCATTGTGAACACGGTTTTTGCTGCTCTTGGGCGCGAAGCATTGGCAACACCGCAAATCAGAGCTTGAAATGCCCGAACGGCCAAGATTGGACACGCTTCTGGTTGAAAGGAATTTCTTTTCAACGCGTTCACGTGCCAGAGATGCCATTGCTCGAGGCACGGTAACAATCAACGGCATTGTTGTAAAAAAGCCGGGTCAGCCTGTTTTGGAGAACGCCGATATTGCGGTTTTTGACCCTGCACAACATTATGTATCCCGTGCCGCTTTGAAACTGATTGCTGCACTTTCATATTTCCCTGTCAAAACAAAGGATGTGACTGCTCTCGATATTGGTTCGTCAACAGGTGGATTCACAGAGGTTTTGCTTGAAAAAGGAGCAAGCCACGTCATAGCAGTCGATGTCGGGCACGGACAACTCCACCCTTCGCTTGTCGGTCACCCTGCTATTACCCTTTACGAGGGGCTAAACGCCCGCGACCTTGAAGACAAGCATCTCGAAAATCGCCAAATCGGGCTTGTGGTTTCAGACGTGAGTTTCATTTCGTTAAAATTGGCTTTACCACCAGCCTTGGAACTGGCAAAACCGGGTGCTCAGGCGGTGCTTCTTGTCAAACCACAATTTGAAATCGGGCGCGAGGGCATTGGCAAAGGTGGCATTGTCAAAGATCCATCCCGTGCAGAAAGTGTTGCTCGCGAGCTTTTTAACTGGCTTGATGCACTTGATAAGTGGCATGCAAAAGGGCTGATTGCTTCACCAATCGAAGGTGGTGACGGAAATCGCGAATATTTACTTTTTGGAGAAAAAAGCAATGATTGAAGAGGTCGTGATCGACCATGTCGGTGTTGCCGGTGATGGTGTTGCAAAGACGAAGCATGGCGCAGTCTATGTCCCGTTCGCACTTCCTCACGAAGTTGCCAATATAGCCGTCGAAAATGGTCACGCGACTATCATCGCTTTAAAAAAAAGCTCGCCCGAAAGGGTTGAAGCAAAATGCAGGCATTTCGAGGCCTGCGGTGGTTGTGCCTTGCAGCATTGGGCCGATGAACCCTACCAAATGTGGAAAAGATCTTTGGTTGTCGAAGCATTGGAGGGGAGAAAAATTACAACCGATGTGGAGCCGGTTATTCCATGTGAGCCGCATACACGCCGCCGCATGATATTGACTGCCCGCGTAACGCCGAAAGGACAAATTGTCGGCTTCAA
>CAMLLT010000275.1 GCA_946480935.1 uncultured Bartonella sp.
CATCGGTTGCAACAATCATCATAATCGACCCGTCTTTATCAGCACTCGGTACGGGATAATTTATGTCGCTCTTTTCGAGAATTCCAAGATGCCCGCCAAAATTCGACTGCACAAGAATGCCGATTGTATAGGTTTTGTCACCCATTTTAACGAGGCGCGAGGCCGTGCCGATACCACCTTTAAGACCGAAGGCCACTGTGCCGGTACCGGCCCCCACCGCCCCTTCCTCAAAACGGCCGGTTCGGGCAATTTTCAAAGCTTCGAGCATTTCATCAAAGCTCGGACGCAAAGCCCGTATATTATTCAGCCGTGAATCATTGGTTTCACCGACAACAGCGTTAATCGAAGTTGCGTTTTCATTGCCCTTTTCATGCAAGGTGTAATAGATTAGTGCTTCAATCGCACGACCGGTTGCAAGTGTATTGGTGAGCAATATCGGTGTTTCAAGCTCGCCAAGTTCTTCCACCTGAACAGAGCCTGCAAATTTTCCATAACCGTTAAATGCACTAAAACCGGCCGGTATCCTGTTTTTAAAAATATTGTCGGAATGCGGAACAATCGCTGTGACGCCGGTGCGGATAGCATCCCCTTCCTTTATCGTGACATGGCCTACTTTGACACCGGCAACATCGGTGAGCGCATTGAGCGGACCACTTTTATAATAACGGGTGACATAATGTTCCGGCAAAGGTTTCGAACAATCATTTTGAAATGACAATGTTAACCCTTTCATTTTTTCCTTCAAGCATAGGAACCCGAAGGATTTACGAATTATATAACAATTTCAATGACGAGTGAGCGTAAACATTATCCCGCATTGTGTCCGACTTTCTCGCAGTCACGAGATAATCAATATCTTCCATGGGGGCAACGGTGAATGTGCCCTGTTTTTCGAATTTTGAATGATCGGCAGAAACGATTATCTTTTCTCAAGTTTGCAGTCATGGCGCGTGCTATTTCAGTCATTGCCCGATCAAAATCGGAAAACACGCTGTTACAAAAGGCGCTGACGGCTATAAAAGCATTACGGGCGTGGAATTTTTTTTGCTCTCTTAAGGGAAAGCCCCCGATATTCTGACGACATCCGGCTTCTAACGAACGGCTCAAAACACACATCATGGTGGGAATTGGCAGTCAAAATATCCGCAACACTGCTTGGATTTTTAACAATTAACATTCTTGAAGAAAACCGGCCTCTTTCTATAGGCTGGTCTCTCTTCCAGAACGCATGTTTCACGTGTCAAACCGGTAGGTTTTCCGTTCTTGGTTTCTCCGGTTTAAAAACGGTTTTAAATTCCGGATGCCGATTTTTAAAGCTTCCGATTTCTATCGGATACGGGCGATCACTTCCCCGACATTGGTAATACTGCCCACCGGTTTTACAATGTCCAGTGTTCCGCTTGTTTCGGCTTTAATTTCAGTTTCCATTTTCATGGCTTCCATAACGGCTACAGTCGAACCTTCTTCGACTTTTTTGCCGTCCTCGACGAGCCAAGCCTTGATCGTTCCGGGAATTGGTGCGGCAATATCACCAGCGCCCTTATCGGCCTTCATGATTTCTCCGCCTTCGGAATGCGGATTTTGTGCTCCATTGACTGCACTCCCCGCCCCTTCAAGCAATTTCAAAAACCGGAACGGCAAACCGAGTTCCACCCGCTTTCCGTCGATTTCAATATCGAAACGCTCGATTTGCGGCTCAATTTTATCGGCTTTGCTTTCCATAGCCAGTTTTTCGGCAAAATCGTTTTCGATCCAGCGTGTATAAACTTTAAAGCCGTTTTCTCCAATAAAATCCGGATGTTGAATAACAAGCCGGTCAAATGGCAAGACCGTTGCAACCCCTTCAATTTCAAATTCGCTCAAAGCCCGTGCGGCACGTTTTAACGCTTCTTCGCGGGTTCTTCCGGTAATAATCAATTTTGCAATCATCGAGTCAAATTGCGGGGCTACAATGCCGCCTTCGACCACACCACTATCAAGCCGCACACCGGGGCCAGACGGCGGCGAAAACTTTGTAATTTTTCCAGGACACGGCAAAAATCCGCGTCCGACATCCTCGGCATTGATACGAAATTCGATGGCGTGGCCGATAGGTGACGGCGTTTTATCAATTGTCAAAGGCAAACCTTCGGCAATACGGAATTGTTCAACCACCACATCAATCCCGCTTGTTTCTTCTGTCACAGGATGCTCGACCTGCAATCTCGTATTGACTTCGAGAAACGAAACAACGTCATTGCGCCCCAACAGGAATTCAACAGTCCCGACACCGCTATAATTGACATGGCGGCAAATATTTGTAGCCGCTTCTCTCAAACGTTTTTCAACTGCTTCGGAAATAAACGGTGCCGGTGCTTCCTCGACAAGTTTCTGGTTACGCCTTTGCAATGAACAATCACGCGTTCCAAGCACCACAACATGCCCCATTTTGTCGGCAATGACCTGCGCTTCGACATGGCGGGGACGATCAAGAAACTGTTCCACATAACATTCGCCACGGCCAAAGGCCTGAACGGCTTCGCGGACAGCCGACTGGAAAAGCTCTTCAGCCTCTTCCCGTTTCCATACAACCTTCATGCCGCGCCCGCCGCCGCCATGCGCTGCCTTGATTGCAACAGGAAAACCATATTTTTCGGCAAAAGCGACAACATCCTTGCCACTTGTAATCATACCGTTGCTACCGGCAACAAGCGGCGCACCTACCTCTTTTGCAACTGCACGGGCTTTGAGCTTGTCGCCCAAAAGATCAATCACCTCTGGATCCGGCCCTATCCAGATAAGGCCGGCATCAATTACCGCTTTGGCAAATTCGGCACTTTCCGACAAAAAGCCATAGCCCGGATGAATGGCATCAGCCCCCGAACGTTTGGCAATTTGAATAATCTTGCTGCCATCAAGATAGGTTTCTTCCGGCCGATTACCGTTGAGGCTATAAGCCTCGTCGGCTTCTTTGACAAAAAGCGCCGAACTGTCAATATCGGCATAAATCGCAACCGACGAAACACCATAATCGCGTGCTGCACGAATAATGCGCAATGCAATTTCTCCACGATTGGCAATCAGTATTTTTTTCATGAACGTCCCCA
>CAMLLT010000276.1 GCA_946480935.1 uncultured Bartonella sp.
TCAATGGATTATTTTTTTCAGCAACTAATAAACGGAGTTGCTTTGGGGGCTATTTATGGGCTTATCGCTATTGGCTACACTATGGTCTATGGCATATTGGGCATGATCAATTTTGCCCATGGTGATGTGTTCATGATCGGTGCCTTCATTGCGATGATCGTTTTTATGATGTTGCTGACATTGCCTGCGGCCGTGCCGATTGCTCTGGCACTGCTCATAATGCTCATTGTTTCAATGGTTTTTACATCTGTCTGGGCTTGGGTTATCGAACGGGTTGCCTATCGCCCATTGCGCGGCTCCTTTCGTCTTGCCCCATTGATCACGGCAATCGGGATGTCGTTTGTTTTGCGCAATTTCGTTCAGGTCGAGCAGGGGCCGCGTAACAAGCCTATTCCGGAAATGATCAGTGGTGGTTTTGTCATTCCGGGAACCGATGTTTTTGTTTTGAACAAGCAACTTCTTGTTGTGATCGTCACCGCCGTTCTGCTTTTTATCTTTTCTCATATTGTCAGCAAAACACCGCTCGGGCGCGCCCAACGCGCCGTCGAACAGGATGGCAAAATGGCCGCCCTTTTGGGAATCAATGTAGACCGGATTATTTCGGTAACCTTCATTATGGGGGCAGCACTGGCAGCAATAGCCGGAACGCTTTACCTGATGAATTATGGACAAATTCATTTTGCCGATGGGTTCATTCCGGGAATCAAAGCTTTTACCGCCGCTGTTCTTGGGGGAATCGGGTCGTTACCCGGTGCAGTTCTCGGTGGTCTTCTCATCGGCTTGACAGAAGCTTTGTGGCAAACCTATTTTCCGCCGGAATATAAAGACGTAGCGGTCTTTCTCATTCTTGCAATTGTTCTCGTATTTATGCCATCCGGTATCCTTGGACGGCCAGAAGTTGAAAAGGTTTAGACGGCGGCCATGAACCAGATAACATCTTTGCCAAATGCCGGAAAAATCGACTTTAAACGCGCTTGTCGCGAAGGCATTGTGACGGCTTTTATCGCATTATTGCTTTTTGCCTTTATCGTGGGTTTTAGGGCTGATCTCAATTTGCGAAACGAGATGACACTGACACCGCAAATCGGTTATCTTCTCAATTATGTGATTATTGCCGGTGTCGGTCGTTTTACCTGGTGTCTTTTTGGCGGTGGTACAAAGGGAGCAGTTTTTGCACTTGTCCCGTCTGTCATATTGTTCGTCGCTTATAGGGCATGGCTTTATTATGAGGATGCCTCTGCCCAATCCACTTATAATTTGTCTGCGCAAGCCCATCAGCTTTTCATTGCCGGAATTGTCGTCGTCGCTTTTGTGCTGCTTGCCATCATTTTTCTCTATGCCAAAGGTATTCAACAGGCAATCCGGATAACGGTCAGGGAAGTCACGCCGGGGTTCCAGAAATATGCTCCGGGATGTATTTTGGCGCTGTTGCTTGTATATCCGTTTTTTGTCACGACTTTTATGGTTGACAATCTGGCCCAGTCGCAAAAATGGATCGACAATTATGCAATCCAGATACTGATTTATATCATGCTTGCCTGGGGGCTTAATATTGTGGTTGGCCTTGCCGGCTTGCTTGATTTGGGATACGTCGCTTTTTATGCCGTGGGAGCTTATACAGTTGCCCTTCTCGGCAATCATTTCGGCTTTTCATTCTGGCTGTGCTTGCCTTTGGCCGGTATTTTTGCAGCCCTCTGGGGGATGATGCTGGGATTTCCGGTGTTAAGATTGCGTGGTGATTATCTTGCCATTGTCACTTTGGCTTTCGGAGAGATTATCCGCACAATTTTACAAAACTGGACACCGGTTACCGGTGGTGCTGCCGGCCTGTCTGTTCAAAAGGCAACGTTCTTCGGCGTTCCCTTCACAAGGGGCGAAGGTGGATTTGCCGAACTCTTCGGATTAAATTTTCAGGCTGCCCATTATAAGATATTTCTCTATTATGTTATTCTTGTCATGGTGGTGATTACCGCCTGGGTTGTGATGAGGCTGCGTCGGCTACCAATCGGGCGGGCATGGGAAGCTTTGCGTGAAGATGAAATTGCCTGTCGCTCGCTGGGAATTAACACAGTAACAACAAAATTGACGGCCTTTTCCATCGGCGCAATGTTTGGCGGCTTTGCCGGTGCATTTTTTGCAGCAAGACAGGGGCGCGCCGATTACACAAGTTTCATTTTCGACGAATCGGCAATTATTCTGGCAATTGTTGTTCTGGGGGGCATGGGTTCACTTGGTGGAATAGCTGTGGCTGCCGCGGTCATGATTGGCGGTACCGAGTTATTGCGCGATGTTCCGGCCTTGCAAATGATATTCGGTCCTGATTTTGACCCGCCACAATATCGGATGCTTTGGTTCGGTCTGGCGATGGTGTTCGTCATGGTGTGGAAACCGCGCGGCTTTGTCGGTAAACGGGAGCCGAGTGCCTTCCTGAAAGTGAAGAAAGCCGTTTCAGGTGATTTTACAAAAGAAGGAAACGGCTAATGGCTGACGATAATACCCTTCTCCAAATCGAGCACTTGCGGATGCAGTTTGGTGGTCTCGTTGCCGTTGACGATTTAAGTTTCAATGTCGAACGGGGCAAGATAACGGCTTTGATCGGGCCGAATGGTGCAGGTAAAACAACTGTTTTTAACTGTATTACCGGCTTTTATCGGCCGACTGGCGGGATGTTGTCTCTCCACACGAATGAAGGAAAAACGTTTCTGTTAGAGCGGCTTGCCGATTATGAAATTACCAAAAAAGCGAAAGTTGCCCGCACTTTCCAGAATATCCGCTTGTTTACCGGCTTGACGGTTCTCGAAAATCTGCTCGTTGCCCAGCATAATGAGTTGATGCGCGCATCCGGCATGACCGTGCTTGGTCTGTTCGGTTTTCCTTCATATAAGCGAGCAGCCAAAGAGGCGATCAAAAAAGCCGAGCTTTGGCTTGAAAAAATAAATCTTGTCAATCGTGCCGATGATCCTGCGGGAGATCTCCCTTATGGTGACCAGCGGCGTCTCGAGATTGCACGTGCAATGTGCACCGATCCGCAACTTTTATGTCTTGATGAACCGGCGGCCGGTCTTAACCCTAAAGAATCGC
>CAMLLT010000277.1 GCA_946480935.1 uncultured Bartonella sp.
ATTTCTCGTTTTCTTTTTTGATGACATCACGTTCGGCAAATGCAAGGCAGACAATACCCGCCACAATAAACAGCGCACCGGCAAAATGTGCCAATGAAATTGTTTCGCCGAATATCAGTACGGAAGCAATCATGACAGTGACCACTTCGAGATGCGACGCCGCAAATGCCGGACCGACAGGCGCGCGTCTTAAAAGAGTCATCCATGTGAAGAATGCCCCGACATAGCCGAGGATAGCAAAATAAACAAAAGGATGGGAAAAAATACGGTATAACCATCCGATACTTGCTTCCAATGGCAGGGCGGCTGTTGCCGAAAGCTTGAAGCTGATCTGTCCGAGCGTGTCGAACATCATCAAAAAGAAAAAGCCCAGAATATAGAAGCGACGCATTAAAAAGCTCCCACAATAGCAACACCTATGGCAACAAAGCTGATGCCGAGAACCCGCATAGAGGTGAGTTTTTCATCAAAAAACAGCCGCCCCAATACCATGATAACAATGATATTGATTGATCCGAGCAATATACCTTCCGAAAGCGGAACCAATGTCAAAAATGCCATCCATAGCAAAAATTCGGCGACATAGGCTATAATACCAAGCCATAATAACGGTTGGCGGAAAAGCGCTAGCCAATATTGAAAAAGCGATTGCGGTTTGTTTTCCTCGTCCGGTTCTGTGGCAGCACCTTTGAAGGCAAGCTGGCCGACAGTGTCACAAACAATATTTCCAAACCACACCAGAAAAATCAGCCAACTCATTGTCAGGCAATCTCGCGAATAAACGGGTTTACAGCAGGGGGTACCAATTGATCTTTTGTGCATAAGGCACCAAAGAAGTCGGCACTTTCCTGAATGACTTTTTTACGGTCGCGGTCAATTGTTATCATATGGTAGCTGTTCTCCAACGGTATCATCTTGACGGGGCCTGAAACCGAACGCGCAACAAGTCCCGAATTTGTTTCCATATTGGCAATGTCATCGTGGTTTGAATGCATGATAAGGCAGGGAGCTTTTATATCATGCAATTGCGCCGCGGTTTGTTTTGCAAGTTCTTGCATCTCGGCAAGTGAACCAAGCGGATTTCCCGCAAGTCCACCTTTGGCACTGTCGCCTGAAAGCATACTTTCGGAAACGGTTTTGCGTATACGCTCGTCTTTCAAACCATAAGGTGGCCGTTCGATAAACACACTTTTCTGGAAAATGCCGAGCGCTTTGAACCATTTCAACAAAAAGACAGACCGCTGGATATAACGCGGGATCGACCAGCCGTCATAAACGAATGTCGGACCATATACGCCGACACCTTTTACATTTTCGGGATGATCGGCGGTGTATTTGAGTGCCAGAACCGCACCCATAGAAAGTCCGCCGACAAACATTGTGTCAACATGTTCCAAAAGCCGATCTGCCGCACGTATGACACTATCATACCAATCATGCCAGCTTGTTGCGAGCAGATCATTTTCATCACCGCAGTGGCCTGCAAGCTGCATCCCGTAGACAGTAAAACCATGCTTATGCAAACCTTTGCCCAGAATTTGCATTTCGGCCGGTGTGCCTGTCAAACCATGAATGAGAAGAACGCCAGCCCGACCACCTTTATAGAAAAAGCTGACATCGGTAATCATGAAGCCACCCTTTCGCGGGCTTTTTCCGGCCGTTGCAATTTGTGCCAGATTTGCATGATTTCGGCGAAGTTTTCGACCTTGATGTGGTCAATGTTGTTTGCTGCACAATAATCGGCAAGTTTTCCTTTGGCGAGTACAAGGTCTGCTTTTCCGGCTGCGCAAAAATCCGATGTTCCATCGCCGATATAAAGGGTAAATCCGTTACCCGCATTGGCAAAATGGCGGCATTTGCAATTGCCAGCCGGGCATGCAACATTTTTGTAGGGAAATTGTAACTGCCAATTGTCATTACCGGCATAAAGAAGACGGTTTGCGAAAACCTTGACGTTTTCGAGGCCGTATCGTTTCAAAATAGTGCGGATGCTATAATCAAGCCCGTCGCTTAAAATGGCAATATCGACACCTTGTTCGTCAAGCAAGCGGACAAAATCCGGAAAAGCGGGATCGATTTTCATTTCATCAAGACATTTTTTAAGCTCGGCAGGCGAGGCCTTGATAAGTGCAATCTGCCTCATCATGCATTCACGTGCACCGATTTTGCCCGAAAGCCAATCCTGTTCGATTGATTCCCAGTTCGGAGATGCAAATCTTTCCAGAAGAACGTCTGTCACGTCATTATCGGCAATCGTGCCGTCGAAATCGACAAAGACACGGGAAAATATGGAACCCTGTGAGAATACGGGAGCGCTCAAAGCTTGAAAAGCATTCGGGAACGTTCTTGTCATATTCGTCTTAATCTCCAATAGAAGCCATGAACCGGAATTTGGTCAGCTTGATACATAGCGACCTTTTACCTATAAACAATAAAGACGAATATGCGTTCTTTGTTGCATTTCTGTAACCGGAAAAGAAAGACCTGCATGAACAAGAAAATTCTTATAATAGAAGATGATACAAGGCTTGCCGAACTTGTTGCCAATTATCTGAAGCGACAGAACTATGATGTAGAGGTGCATCCTCGCGGCGATACAGCCGAAGAGGCCATCAAGCAATTGCTGCCTGATCTCGTTATTCTTGATGTTATGCTGCCTGGAAAATCCGGTTTTGATGTTTGCCGTGATGTGCGTCCTTTCTATAAAGGCCCGATATTGATTATGACAGCAAGCGAGGATGACATTGACGAAATTATCGGATTGGAACTCGGTGCTGACGATTATATGTCAAAGCCGGTCGAACCACGCCGTTTGCTTGCCCATATAAGGGCACTTCTAAGGCGCAAAGAAAGCGAAACTGTCGACGAAAACCATCCCGAAAGCGAAGCATCACCTTCGTCGCGCACCAAACTTGTTTTCGGCAATCTTGTCATCGACAAGGAAAACCGCGCCGTTCTGATTGATAATAAACCGGTTGATTTTACGACTGCGGAATTCGATCTTTTGTGGCTTCTTGCAAGCCATGCCGGACAGATATTATCACGCGACGATATATTGAATGCTTTGCGTGGTATCGAGT
>CAMLLT010000278.1 GCA_946480935.1 uncultured Bartonella sp.
CCG
Organism: uncultured Bartonella sp.; assembly: GCA_946480935.1. Lineage (GTDB taxonomy): Bacteria > Pseudomonadota > Alphaproteobacteria > Rhizobiales > Rhizobiaceae > Bartonella. The sequence goes on from CAMLLT010000278.1 coordinate 4, forward strand.
AGCCGCCTCCCATGCCACCAAGTCGACCGGCTTGTTCGGCATTTGTTGCTTTATTTCCGGCTCCGCTCCAGTCATATTCGACATCTTTGACCGACACAATCGCCCCTGTGTTAGAGGCTCCGTCAATGCCATTATTGCCTGTCACATCATATTGCACTGAAGCAAAGCCAAAAACATTATAGGGAGCAACAGTGTTTTCCCAATGCGTTCTTTGCCCCGAGACAGCCCCTTTAACGGTCATTGTATTGGTTTCATCGTTCGTGCGCGGGAGAAGGCTCATGCGGGAAGCATTTATATCTGTCGGATCTGCGGTTAAAACGCTGTTATCAGTGCCGTCATAGGTAAGCTCGTCCGCTTTCACCTCTTCCACTGTCATGGCTGAAAGAGCCACAGCCGAAAGAACGATGCACGAGGCAGCGTTTAACAAGACCTTCGAGAGGGGGCTGTATTTAGAAGAAAGGTGCATAAAATTTCCTCGCTCTTTCATGGCCAAGGCCGGAGTCGCAAAAAAACAAGAAGCGCTCTTTATCGGCAGATAGCCGATTAATCGATGGCGCATGAATCAAACGCAGTTTATCTTGATCTATTGAAATTTAAAAGGAGAAAAACACAAAAATATGTAATCAATAATAAATAGAAAATAACACAAAAAAATTTTAATTAATAAAATAAAACAAAATGTATTTGAAATTATATTTTTATAAATCAAAACAAATTAATAAAAATAATATATATTTTTTTATAATTGAATATTAAAAAATAGTATTATAACTATAATAAATTAGCTGGCATAACAACTATTTATTAATAATAATTCTCAATGTGAATAAAAGTGAAAATTCGTTTCCTATAATAGTTTTTCGAGAAGAAAAAACATAGAATGCTATTTGAAAATTGATGGTTTTAGCGGCGAAAAAAAGGGAATAATGGAATTTTACCCTTGGTTTTTCTTCCGCGCTTTGGGAGATTTGTCGGGCGCAATGGCGGAATTCTCTAAAAACCGGTTAAAATTTCAACACTATGCTTTTTGACAAAGTTTGGAAAAATATCACAAAACAGGTTGGTCATTTTGTGTCATAAAGGATTTTTCCGGTTTTGCAGATAGCAGGCAATCGCACAAGAAATCCAACTGTTGGAGAAAAATTGGTGATTGTGGAAGATGGTCGAAAAACCGCTTTGTCGAGAGATGGCGAAACTTTTGCAGGAAGAAGAGAGCGATAAAATATAAACCAATTCCGGAATTGCCAGACAATTAAAAAGCAAGATACCGCTTAAAGAATTTTAGAATTGAAGAATTTTAGAATTGAAGAATTTTAAAGCGGTTTCTTTTGAAATTGCGGACGTGTTTCTCGTCAATAGGTGTGAGGATGGCATTCGCGAAAAGTCAAAAGCAAAATTTTCCGGAATGAAAAGGCCAAAATGAAAAGAAAAGAATGAAAAGACCAAAATGAAAAAAAGGGTGGGGGGCGAAAAAAGTCGCCCGCAATAAAGACGGTAAAGCCGAAAGGGGAGCGTTCCCCATGAAATCCGGATTTATTCGGGGGAGAAAACCGGCCTAACAAAGCCCGGTTTTTCGCAATTTCTCCGGCGAGAGGTGGTTTTCTTGAGACTTTGCTCTGTAAAAGCCTGAAACTTTGCTTTGCCAAAGTTTGAGGATTTGCCTTGCCAAGCCTTGTTTTATCAGAACTCGTATTTGAGTTTGACACCGCCACCGCCACCCTGACGGGCGCCGACATAACCTTGACCATCAACATTGATTGTCAAAGCTTTGTTGTCTCTCAACGGGTTCATCTTGAAACCGGCTTCAAAAATGCCGGTCGAGCCTTCAAGTGACGGTTTGTGCAAATTGAATTCATAAGCTGTCGCACCGACATCGCCATCAAACTCGTAATCATAGGTTGCGCCGATATAAGGCTTGAACCAATCATTATATTGATAGGAATAACGGGAGCCGAGTTCGATACGCGAACTCGTCGAACTGTCGAAATGCAATTTTTCTTTGTCGATTTTAACGGTATCGCTTTCCATATGTGTCCATAAATAGCGGCCATAGACATCAAGGGCGCGCCGGTCATCAAAATTGAAAACATAGCCGCCCGTGACATGGCCACCGAAATAATTGGCCGTGCTGTCATAAGAACCGCGATAGTCGACCTCCTGTTCCTCAAGACCGAATTTGCGACCGGCAGTAAACTTCCCGTCAGACTGGCCGAAACGCAAAGATGCATCGGCATAAAGCCCGTCCGTTTCGTCGGGTTTCAGATTTTTCACCAATCCAAGACCGGTTCCGGCAAATTCGACACGGGCGAAAATGCCACCACCCTTATAATCGCTATCGCCATCGCCATGGACAGAAGCGAAACGGTCGAAACTGTTATAGGTGTCATAAGTACCGCGGCCATATTCAAAGAATGCGCCGGTCGTGACTTTATGACCGGCTTCAAGGTTAAAGCCGAAAGCAAGACCGGCAATCATATTGAAACCGTCAATCTCGACATGGCTTCCGGTTTGATAACGGGAGGAAGAGCCGCCGGTCATGATAAAGGGAACATAGAGCGGATGATTGATGCGGTTATCCGTTGTTGTTGCCATACTGCTAATTGTGCCCAGGCTGTTGGCAATAACATCGGAGCCTTGCGAAACAAAGCCGAGGCTTGCTGCACGACCTTCCGAATAAGCCTTCGACTGCGGGTTCAATTGTGCGGCCGATTGCCCCCCTTGGTATATGTTTCCGCCGCCATTATTGCCGCCAGTGTTATTTCCGCCGCCGGAATTGCTACCGCCGTTTCCGCCACTATTGCCGCCAGTGTTATTTTCGTTGCCGTTTTCGCCGGTATTGTTTCCGGTTGTGCCGTCATTTTGTCTTCTGGCAATTTTCAGAACAAGAGCATTATCGCTGTCGTGCGTCTGCTGAAGTTTTGCCTGATAGACAATGAATTGCCCTTGATGGATGGTGTAAGCGCTTTGTGCGTTCAGTGTTCCGCTGGTTTTGTCGATCAAAGTGACGATATTGCCGGTTTCAAGGCGGTTACCCGAAGGAGCCATATCGGCAATTGTATGGTTGGTATTGGTGA
>CAMLLT010000279.1 GCA_946480935.1 uncultured Bartonella sp.
ATTCCGGTAAGTAACAGAAAAATTTTTCTGCTTCGAAGTTAGGTCGGAAAATTTTTGAGAAACTCCTTCAACATGCATATCCATAAATCCGACCGACGAAAGTATGGAGAGATACTTGAGTAAAATTTCGCTCTCTTTTGTTTCCTTGACGTTATCAATGGAAGCAGATTGGCTAAGTTCTTCCATGAAACTGTTCAATGAAAAAGGTAGATGGCGCAACGACAGTTTTGTTCCCCAAATAGTTTGGGCGGTAGACAGAGAGTTGTTTCCGTTTTCGTCCGGTTGGTTGATTACAATGTCATGAATTGACCAGCCATTTGCGACCTCTTTGAACGGATTTTCAGCGTTGGAGCCAGATGAAGCTTCGTTAAAATAGCTAATCAGATAACCGAGATCGAGGTTGTTTATTTCACTCTTACCGAATTCTGTCTTGGCAAATTTTGTATTTACCGAGGAGGCACTTTTTTTGCTTAATGGATATTCACCTGACATACTATCGGCTGTCACCTTTTTGATGAGACCCTTCGCAATGTCATCAAAAATAACGTTGTTATAAGAATAGGTTGCTCCATTTGTTTCTTTTCCATCGGTCCAGATCACAGTCGGAGCAACAATTTTTTTCGCTGTAATATTTCGAATATCGAAAAAATATTGATTGTCAGATGTTTTTGCATCATTGAGCGCGAAGTTCTCCAAAGTCATAACCGGAATAGACAGTTCGGTTTGACCTAACAAATAACTGATTTTTTCGAGTTCAATTTTTTTACTGGTTTTGCCGGAAAAATTGACTTCACCCTTGATTGTCTCGGCTTGTAGACTTCTATCTTTGGAAAAATTGATCTTGGCATCATGAATAGTAAAATGACGCCGCCAATTGACATCAAGCGAACTGAAGCTGACGCCATTTTCTTTGAGAAAATTTTCAACGTGTTTTTGTGCTGAACGAGCGAGATAGAAAACAAAACCACCAGCTATAATAGCAAGAACAATGATGCTTATAATAATTTTTGGCCAAGGCGACTTTTTGGTTTCCTTGTCGATGATTTGTTCACTCATCCCGTTTCGCCTCGATTGAAAAGGTTAAAATACAACACACGTTGTTCTGTCTTCCATAATGGAAATAAATTGCGACTTTATTCTGGATAAACAATGCATAATATAATGAAGTCGCAGAGTCTTGTTCTTTTTTATTCTAACGGTCAATTCACCCGTCACCGGCTTCGGTAGATAGCGATTTTTCGGGCATTCCATATAAAATCCTTGTTGATAATATCGGTTTCGACTTTTCAAAGGTCGCTTGTCTTTTAGACGGACCAACGCCATAGGCCGGTATATGTGATCTGCTAATATATAAGTCGGAACCGAATTTAGAAAATGGTGGTTAGATGGCTGATGACAGAGACATCGATAGGACGATTTGAAGCTATGATTCCATGGCGTCACTATGTGATATTCGAAAATATCCGGAACTTTATATTATAGAACCCTTATTGGCAGTATTTCTGTAAGGAAATTACAATGGTTATTCTCTCCCGATTTTGAAGTAAAAAATAAGAAATTGGCAGGGAAAAAGGGATAAATGCCATCAATTCAGCTATGCAGACAATATTTGATCGAGCTCGTCAGGTGGTCTGTCATTGTTGTGTCATTGAGCTTTTTTGAGATAGAAATGAACGTGCTCTTTAAGGATTATTGTTATTGCCATTAAAGCGGCGCATATTTGCGGCTTTGCCGGTGACCAAAATTCTTGAATTCTGTTGATGTGCCAAAATCTCAAATTCCATCGATATGATTGTGTTCGCCAGCAAACAATTCCGATTAATCAATCCGCTTATGGTAAAATTCTTGGGGCGCATTAAAACGCCGTCATCCAAAACACTAAAGCCGACAAAGCTCATTCTGTTTTGATAAAGCATTCGATCAATTTGAAATGCAGGTTTGAAAGTTGCGGTCAAGCGGTAGCCGCTTCGCGGTTTACATATTTATGAACAGCTTTTCCCAGATTTTTTTCCAGATGGACAGCAGGTGGTCTGATGCCATGTGAAATAAGGTCTTTCAGAACCTGTTCGGAGGCGCCGCAAATGACGAGGGTGATGCCTTGTTTTTTTGCTTTTCCAGCAAGACTTTCAATCGTATTTGCGCCTGTTGCATCAAGAAATGGTACTTGAGCGAAATCGAGAATCATAGTTTGGTAATTGTCGCCAATCCGGTCAAGAACCGAGCCGATAGAAGCAGCCGCACCAAAAAAGAAGGCCCCGGAAATATGGTAGACAACGGTTCGACTGTCTTTTTGTAAGTCATTGTCAAATTGGTCATTTGCCTTATTGCTGTCATCCGCTCGGTCTTCTGCAACCAGCGGGCGATCAGCCGTGACGCTTGCAGCTTTCGACATACGGTGGATAAATAATAATGCACCCAAAGCAAAACCGATAATAATAGCTTCGGTTACGTTGCGGAAAATTGTCAATGACAGCGATACAAGAAGGACGACAGCATCGCCGGCAGATGCTTTGAGAAGAAGTGAAATCGCGCGTTTGTCAATCATATTCCAGGAAATAATGGCAAGTATTCCCGCAAGACATGCCAGCGGAATAAAATTGGCAAGAGGTGCCAATGCAACGAGGAACAACAGCAAAAACAGTGAATGACAAATACCGGAAACGGGGCTTCTTGCTCCTGCGCGAATATTGGTAGCGGTACGTGCAATAGCTCCCGTTACGCAAATACCAGCGAATAGGGCAGAGGCTATATTTCCCACGCCTTGTGCAACAAGCTCGCAATTCGACCGGTGACGGCGTCCTGTCATGCCATCGGCAACAACGGCCGACAAAAGTGATTCAATTGCTCCGAGTAATGTGAATGTCATTGCATCGGGGAAAACGGCTTTGATTTTTTCAAAACTAAAATCCGGTAGATGCGGATAAGGTAAAGCGGACGGCATTGTGCCGAATTTCGAGCCTATGGTGACAATATCAAGATTGAAAAAAGCTGTTATTGCGCCGCCGATGATGATTGAAAGTACCATGCCGGGCAAATTCGGCAAAAGTTTTTTTAAAACCGTAATAAAGATGATTGT
>CAMLLT010000280.1 GCA_946480935.1 uncultured Bartonella sp.
AATATTATCACGAGCTTGCCGACAAATTAAAATTTCCGACCAATGCTTTTATTGATGATGCTTTTGTAAACTCGGTTGCGGGTGATAGATTTGTGACCCGTAATCCGGCAACCGGCCAAGAATTGGCAACGATTGCCAATTGTCATAGCGAGGATGTTGACATAGCTGTCAAAGCGGCAAGAAAATCCTTTGACAACGGTGTATGGCGAAAACGCACGCCATTAGAACGGAAACTGATACTTCTGAAATTTGCCGATCTTCTCGAAAAACACAGCGAAGAATTGGCGGTGCTGGAAAGCCTTGATAGCGGTAAGCCTGTTGGCGAATGTATGAATGGCGATATTCCCGATACGATCTATACAATTCGTTGGCATGCCGAACTGATCGACAAAATTTATGACAATACAGCCCCCATAGGTTCAGAACGCATAGCCATGGTGGTTCGCCAACCTATCGGCGTTGTGGGGCTGGTTTTGCCGTGGAATTTTCCGCTTTTTGATGGCAGCGTGGAAAATAGGTCCGGCTTTGGCTGCGGGGTGTTCGATAGTACTAAAGCCCGCACAGGAAACAACTCTTTCGACATTAAAACTTGCCGAAATTGCCCATGAAGCGGGCATTCCTGCCGGTGTTCTCAATATTGTACCGGGATCGGGACGCGATGCCGGTGAACCGATAGGGCGACACATGGATGTCGATATGGTCAGTTTTACCGGTTCAACCGCAACAGGACGGCGCTTTTTGCATTATTCGGCAGAATCCAATCTCAAACGGATTGTGCTTGAATGTGGCGGCAAAAATCCCGCAATTGTTCTTGATGATGTCGACGATATCGATAGGGTTGCCGAGAATGTGGTGAATGGCGCTTTCTGGAATATGGGAGAAAACTGTTCGGCCACGTCACGTTTGGTTGTTCATCGCGATATTAAAGAACGGCTGCTCGAAAAAATTCTGGTCCATATGAAAAACTGGAAAATGGGCGATCCTCTTGACCCGAAAAACCGTGTAGGGACATTGGTAAGCCCCGCGCATTTTAAAAAAGTATCGGAATTTCTTTCTGAAATTGACGAGGAAGGATTGCATCTTGTAGCGGGTGGAAAAACTGATCAGGAAATTTATGTCGAACCGACCGTCGTCGATCAAGTGACAGACAAGAGCCGGTTTTTTCAGGAAGAAATTTTTGGGCCCATTTTGAGCGTAACGACTTTTACAACAATCAGCGAAGCGATCAAGCTCGCCAATAATACCCGCTATGGATTGGCGGCCTCGGTTTATACAAGCAATTTACGCAATGCTTTGTTGTTATCCCAAGCGATTTTAGCCGGAATTGTTACCGTCAACTGTTTTGAGGAAGGGGATGCGACGCCCCCCTTCGGAGGTTTCAAGGAGTCCGGCTTTGGAGGTCGTGATAAATCGATTTGGGCACATGACCAATATACCGAATTAAAAACAGTCTGGATTGATATTTCATAATATACCGGGGAGAAAATAGAGGCATGGACGAAATACAAAGATTTCCGGCCAAGGCGGGCGATCTCGGTTGGTTCGAGCTTTCGCGTTTCAAGGAACATAAATTTACTGACATATCAGAGCTCAAGAAAGACTATGATTATGTCATTATCGGCGGCGGATTTGCGGGCGTGAATGCCGCACATAAATTGGCAGAAAACCGGCCGAACGCAAAAATAGCCTTATTCGAAGCACTCAAAATCGGTATGGGGACAGTGGGCGGAATGCCGGCTTTTTGATGGATATTCCCCATTCATTCGGTGAACTGGGAGTAACGATGGATGACCACAAATACCGGTTTCATCTCAATAAGCTTATTATCGAACGCATGCGCCATTTGAAAAACAAACATAAGCTTCAAGTGGATTGGGTGGAATCCGGAAAATATCTTGCCGGACATGAAACAAAATATTTGAAAAATCTTGATGCTTTGGCAAACATCGTAGCGGGCGTAGGGGGAAAAAGCCAATTTATTGACGGGGAAGAATTGGCAGCAAGGCTTGGCACACGCTATTATCAAAAAGCGGTTTATACATCCGGAACAGTGCTGATAAATCCTTCCGAAACGGTGCGTGGTATTGCATCCATTTTGCCAGAAAATGTCGATATATTTGAAGAAACCCCTGTCTTGAAGATTGATGAGGGCAAGACAATCAACATTCAACTGGTGAACGGAAAAAATGTGAAAGCGGGTGATCTCCTGCTTTTATCCGGTGTTTTTATCGACTCTTTCGGGATCAAGCAAAAAGGAAGAATAACTCCGGCAGGTAGTTTCGGTGCATTCACGCGTGAACTGACAGAAGATGAACTTACGGACTTTAAAAATGTGAAACCATGGGAATGTACGTCAGCACATGCGGCTGGTACGACTGTTCGTTTCACCCCGACAAAACGTATTTATGTGCGGAATGGCCTGGCATTTCCAACCCATTTGACCCTTTCCCCGGAACGTGTTTTCCGGGCACGGAAAATGTTACGCAGGGCATTTGAAAACCGTTTTCCAAAGTTGAAACATGTCAATTTTGAATTTGTTTATGGCGGTATGATACCGCTAACTCTTAACGGAGCATCATTTTTCTTTCAAAAAAGCCCCCATGTTTTTGCAGCAGCAGTTGGAGATGGTTCGGGCCTTACACGGAGTTCCATGCTGGGCTTTTTCCTTGCCGATCTTGCATGTGGAGTAGATAGCGAGGAATTGCGTTATTTATTGAAGACGAGCCATCCAAAATGGTGCCCGCCTGAGCCAATCAAAACAATTGCCGCAAATATCCGTATGTCGTTGGAAGAGTTTAACGCAAAAGGCGAAATATGACATGATCTTTATCACGTCGATTGAAATAGTTAAAAATACTCATCAGCAGGAGAGTTTATTTTCCAGCTGATGAACGTTTGGAATGTCCAAATTTTATTCATTATAAAGTTTTTATGATAATAAAATAATGAATTATTTATATTTTTTAAAAATAGACTTTTTAAAACCGGAAAAATCGGATGATGCAGAAGCTTTACGCCAATTGCCTGATACAGAAATTTTCTCAATATTTTTAAAACATATGCATCCTAATTA
>CAMLLT010000281.1 GCA_946480935.1 uncultured Bartonella sp.
ATAATAAAAACGGCCAAGACCAATAAAAGTATACGTCGGATTGTCATTTGCGTAAAAACTCCAGCGGGTTGCCGTTGATAAGTGTTGTGACATCAAAAAGAACTTTAGCAGTTTCAAAACCACCGGGGCAGATCAGATAATGCGGTGACCAAACCGGATCGAACTTATCCTTGAACGTCTTCAAGCCATCAAAATGATAAAGATCACGTCCACGCCGATAAATAAAAGAGCCTATACGTTGCCATCTTGCTGCCAGACGGTTGGTCGACAGACCAGCGAGAGGAGCAGCTCCCAAATTGAACCACTGGAATCCTTGTTCTTTGCCATAAAGCAACAGATTGGCAAATAATGCATCCATCATAACTTTGGATACATTGGGCAGGTAACGCATCATATCGACTGTTATTTCATTCTTGTTACCACTTTTCCAGACATTGGCAAAAGCGACAATCTGATCATCTTTGGTTATGACGGCTACATCGTAACGCTTTAAAAATTCGTCATTGAAATAACCGATTGAAAAACGTTTTTCAGCGCCGGATTTAGAAGCGAGCCACGTATCAGATACATGTCGCAGTGCTAACAAATGATTTTCTACTTCATTTGCCGGAATAATGGAGAATACCAAGCCTTCGCGGGTCGCTTTACGTTCGGCATAACGGAATGGTTGGCGTTTTGGCCCGTCAAGTGAAAAATCGGGCAGGTAGACTTTGGCGACCTCGCCCAACTTGATCGCAGTTAATCCCATGTCAAGATAAAGTGGCAAATGACGCGGTCCTACACCGTAAAAAACGGTGCGCAAGGCCGCGTCATCCGCATGTTTACGAAATTCCCAAGCAAGATCATTAAATACTTTTTCGTCATTGCTTACAGGTTCACCTAAAGCAATCAAGCTACCACCGGATTTACTGTACATAATAAAGCCGTCCTCGTTGGGAGCGATCAGAAACTGTTTATCTCCGAGTAGTGCTAATGCAGTATCCGACAAAGGCGATTGGGCAACGAGCTTGGGGATACAATCTGGAATCGTTGTCGCACGTTTTGAACGCTTGCGCAGTGGTCTATGGATAATATTGTAAAGTGCTGCGATAAAGATAACGGAAAATATGACAACGCTTGCTCTTAAAAAACGCGGTGCATTGGCATTCCAGGCGAAACTCCACCACAATTCATTTGAATATTCGACGTGACGATAAACAAAAAAGCCGAGCCATATAACCGCACATGCAAAGGCGGCAATACTGGCAAGCCACCCCCAACTGATGGTCAAACCATTATTCAATGGCCGACGATAAAACGAGCGTTTGAAGCCCCATAAGATCAAAGCAAATATGCACAGAATAGTTGCTTCTTCCCAATCAAGTCCTTTGGTCAGACAGAAAACCGCACCTGCCAACAATAGAAAAATGGTAACAAACCACGCATTAACGAGGCGTCGCGCCAATCCGTAGGAAACAACAAGAAGTGTCACGCCGATAAGACTGGCAGCCAGATTCGATGTCTCGATAAAAATGAGGGGCAATATATCCGACAGGACATCAAGTCTTATCCGGCGCCCCGGAGTGACAACCGATATCAACATCACAACACCGGCAAGAAAGGTCAGACCGGCCGATATGAACGGTATCATCGGTTCGATAATGCGCGAAACCTGTGCGGCACGTGCCGTGACACGTTTGCGTTGTCGAAACATTTCCCAGAATGCAATACCGACAATTGCAATGACAAGCGGCAATATTGTGTAAATCAACCGGTAAGTCAGAAGAGCAGCCACACCTTGTGCGTTTCCGGCAAGGCCCAAACCACCAATGAGAATGGCTTCAAAAGCGCCAAGGCCACCTGGTGAATGGCTAACCACGCCTATAACAATGGCAACGGCGAAGACCAGATTGAAAGCAAGAAAACCGGTTTGTAAATCGGCAGGCATGAGCACATAAAGCGTGGCAGATGCCGAGGTAATATCGACAAGCCCCGCAAAAATTTGCATCAAAGCGCCACGGGAGCCTGGAAGTTTCAAGGAGAGAGGGCCAATTTTCAGCTCTCTCGCTCCGCCGTAAAGCCACAAAATCAGGGCAACCAATATGAGGATAATGGCGATGCCGGCAATCCTGTCAGCCGTTAAATTGAAGGTACCGAGAAGGGGGAGATTTTCAGGTTCGAAAGCAAGCGCAAATCCGATAACGGTAAGCAAAGCAAACCACATTGAAAACCAGGACATGCTGATAATACGACCGATATCAGCAAGACCGACTCCTTCTCCCGCATAAACGCGGTAACGGAGCGCTCCGCCGGTAAGAAATGAAAAACCGAGAGCATTGGATACAGCATAACCGGCAGATCCTGCCAGAGCTGCCACCGGCATTGTGATTTTACCGGGCGCGATTGTGCGAGCCGCTACGACATCATAAAGCGCAATTCCACAAAAACTTAACGCGGTGAAGAACAATGCAAGCAACAATGTCGGTGTTGTATAACTTTTGAAAGCCTCGATTGTGTCGTGTCTGGAAGTTGTCTTCAAAAGTTCCCAGAGAACAAAAAATGAAATTGCAGCGATTGTCAGTCCTAATAACGGAACAACTGATGTTTTTGCCAGATGCAAAAGGCGCGAGGGCTGTTTGCTAGCGTTTTTGTCAACGGTATTCTCGTTCAGTTCATTTTCGCTTGTCATTTTTATCCTTTTAAACCGTTGGTCAATGCGCCTATCGGGACTGTCTCAGACCAGTATTGCAAAACTCTATGGATTTAATTTGTCATATTTATACGAAGGAACAGATTTTTATAAGTGTACGTTTTCGTAAGGTTGAAGGTTTTCATTGAGATTAATATAGGATAGAACTGTTACAAAATTTACGGAACGAGACAGTTGTTTTCAGAATTATCGACATTCGGGGTATTTTTAGGCGGCGCACTATCATTTTTATCGCCTTGTGTATTGCCGCTGGTGCCTCCTTATCTCTGCTATATGGCCGGTGTTAGCGTCGAAGATTTTCGCAATAGCGACATGCAAAACAAACAGCCCGTCCGTCTAGCATTGTTT
>CAMLLT010000282.1 GCA_946480935.1 uncultured Bartonella sp.
AAACAGTATATCGTTGCTGTTGTGGGTGGTGCCACACGCACAGGAACCAACAAAAACCGTTCCGATCTGGTAATCGCCTACAGCTTGCCGGATAAAAAATAAAAGGGACATTCTGCCCTTTTTGAAAAAGCTTCTTCCGGTCTATCCGGCAGAAGCAATAAACCCGAATATTGAAGGAGAAAAACCGTGAAAAAAACATGGAAAAAACCGTCTATGTGTCAAGTCGCTGCAGGAATGGAAATTTCCCGTTACTTGCCAGCGGAAGTAAAGAACAAACGTTGATTTGAACCTGACGCCTGCAGTTTTTTCTGCAGGCGTTGCGTATAAAAACGGCTTCATGCCGGCTGATATATCGTTCCGCAAGCAAACCCGCAAAGTTTTGAAAAAAAATTCACCGGATATTTATCCCTTAATATTTGTGCAGGAAATTTGTCATGCCGGTTATTTAAGAGTTTTAGCAATATCGCCAAGTCAATAAAAAACGTCAAATCAGACAGTTCGTTATGTATATTAAAGTTTTAGGATCAGCAGCAGGCGGCGGCTTTCCGCAATGGAATTGCAATTATTATCTGAGCCGCAATGCGCGCAACCATCAATCGGGTTTCTTACCCCGCACCCAATCGAGTATCATTGCCTCGGCAGACAAAAAACATTGGGTACTTTTCAACGCTTCGCCCGATTTACGCCAGCAAATCAATTCCACTCCGGAACTTTTTCCCGACCCGAATGGACTGTTGCGTTCAACACCGATTTCTGCAGTTGTTCTCACCAATGCCGATATTGATCATATCGCCGGTCTTTTGACCATGCGCGAAAGACAGCCCTTTGTCATTTATGCAACGGAACGTGTTATCAATGTGCTTAACAGTAATGCGGTTTTCAACATTCTGGATCCGGCAATCGTCAAGAAAATAATATTGCCGCTCAACAGGTTGACCAAGATTTCCGATGTGAATAATGAACCGACAGGTATCGAGATCAAGGCTTTTCCCGTGCCTGGGAAAATTGCTCTTTTTCTGGAAGACAAAAAGAAAAAAGATTTCGGTTCGGAAACTGAAGATACAATCGGCGTCAGAATTTTTGACAAGGAAAACAATCACTCGGTTTCCTATATTCCGGGTTGTGCAAAAGTGAGTTCTTTCGTCAAAAATCAGACAGAAAATAGTGATTGCCTGTTATTTGACGGCACATTGTTTCGTGATAACGAGATGATAACAGCCGGTCTTGGCCCCAAAACCGGACAACGCATGGGACATATGTCGATATCTGGTGCAGACGGTGCTATCGAAGCCTGGCGGAACGCAAAAGTTTCAAGAAAAATATTTATTCATATCAACAATAGTAACCCGGTCCTTGATGATCATTCGGCTGAACGTCATGAAGTCGAACAATCCGGCTGGGAAGTTGCATTTGACGGAATGGAGATCAATTTTGACTGATTATCACAATATAGCTCGCAATGGCCTGACACCTGATGAGCTTGAAAAAATACTGCGCCAGATAGGCAAAGAACGTTACCATATCAATCACCCACATCATAAAATGATGATGGCTGGCAAAATGACGAAATTGCAACTTCAGGCCTGGGCATTGAACCGCTATTGTTATCAGGCAGCCATTCCGCGAAAAGATGCGGCAATTCTGATGAATTCGAAAGATCCGGTTTTTCGCGCCGAATGGCGCCGCAGGATTACCGATCATGATGGCACAAACGGACTGGATGGCGGTGTTGCGCGCTGGTTAAAACTTGCTACCGGCTTGGGACTTGATGAAGAAATGGTCAAAAGCGAAAGACAGGCTCTTTGGTCAACGCGCTTTGCTGTCGAAGCCTATGTCAATTTCTGCCGCCAGAGACCGCTTCTTGAAGGTGTTGCTTCTTCATTGACGGAATTGTTTTCACCGACAATCATTGCCGAACGTGTTCCGGGGATTTTGGCAAAATATCCTTATGTGAGCGAAGAAACATTGGCCTATTTCAAACCGAGATTGACGCAGGCACCGAAAGATTCAAGTTTTTCATTGGCCTATGTGCGTGAACATGCAAATACGCCGGAAAAACAGCAGGCCGTTATAGATGCTTTGATATTTAAAACCGGTGTGCTCTGGTCAATGCTTGATGCGCTGGATTATGCTTACGGTGAAGCCGGACGCATTCCCCCCGGTGCTTTTCGCGGTACCTCGAACGAATGATGACGGACAGATTGACAAAACAAAGAAAAATTCTGAGCGACGAAAGTCGCCCGGAATTGTTTCACCACGTGAGAATCCAATATGAACCGGTGAGGAAAGCTTATGCGCTGCTTTCACCGGAAAAAGTGTTTTGGCCGAATGAAATCGGACTTGATATATTGCGGCTTTGTGACGGAACGAAAACTGCACACGAGATTGCTCTATCTCTATCCGAAACCTATGATGCTCCGGTTCACGAAATCATTGACGATGTTTACTCCTTTTTACAAGATTGGGCTGACCAACTTGTCGTAAAAATATGACTGTAGAAATTTTCCCTCCCATCAGTATGCTGGCGGAACTCACTTATAGGTGCCCGCTTCAATGCCCCTATTGTTCCAATCCTCTGGAACTCATGAAAGCCGATCAGGAACAGGATAAAAACTTTTGGGAAAAGCTTTTCAAAGAAGCCGCAAAACTCGGCGTGTTACAAGCACATCTTTCCGGTGGCGAACCGACATTGCGTAAAGATCTTGTAGAGATTGTTGCTGCCGTTCACGATAACGCCATCTATTCTAACCTTATTACTGCAGGCGTTACTTTATCAGAAGCAACATTGGAAGCTCTAAAAGAAGCAGGCCTTGATCACGTACAACTTTCGCTACAGGGTACAACGCCGCAAACGACAGAATTGATAGGCCATTATAAAGGCGCATATGAGAAGAAAATTGCAACGGCAAAACTTGTCCGTAAATTGGGTCTGCCACTTACTTTGAATGCACCGATCCATCGTTACAATATCGACGAGCTTGACGCCTATTTCGATCTTGCGCT
>CAMLLT010000283.1 GCA_946480935.1 uncultured Bartonella sp.
CTATGTAACAGATCCACAATGGCATAAGAGCCGATACCGGCATCAAAAATGGCAACGGGCTTTACGAGTTTCATTCTTGCTCATCCGCATTGTTAAAGGGTTTACCTGGCAAGACATACGAGCCTTTAAGCCAACGATTGAGATCAATTGCACGACAACGGTCGGAGCAAAATGGATAAGCTTCGCGGGTTGAAGGTTTGCCACATTCCGGGCATGGCCTTGGTGAACGCAGCGGATACACTTTAGCGGTTGATCGGGATTGGTCTTTATCCGATGCTGCCATTTCAGACCTCATCTTTCTGCCAATGTTCAAATACGGGATAATTCTGTGTTGTTAACAATTCTACAGTTTCAGCCAGCGGCAAGCCTACAATCCCGCTATAGGAACCGGTAATTTGCAAGGCAAAACAACCTGCCCGCCCCTGAATGGCGTAGCCTCCGGCTTTTCCCTGCCATTCGCCCGACAAGAGATAGGCTTCGATAACCTCGCGCCCCAATCGTTCAAAACGCACACGGCTTTCAACAAGCTTATGATGACTCTTTCCCCTAGCGTTAATGAGACAGACACCGGTGTAAACTTTATGCGTCCGGCCAGACAAAAGTCGCAAACATTCACGTGCTTCATCTTCATCGGCGGGTTTGGGCAGAATTCTGCGTCCGACGGCAACGACCGTATCGGCAGCTAGAACAAGCGCATGCTCGAATTCCGGCATAACACAAACGAGTTCTGCACCTCTTTGGGCTTTTTCCTTTGCCAAACGTCTTGCGAGAAAACGCGGATGTTCGAGACGCTTTGGCGTTTCGTCAATATCGGCAGGATGCAAATGATCGGGGAAAACACCAATCTGCCGGAGCAATGCCAAGCGTCTTGGCGAAGCTGAAGCAAGAACAAGCTTGGTTTTCACTTGCGGGTCTTCTTCCGGCATAACAGGATTTGTCGTCATATTATTTATAACGGTAGGTTATCCTACCCTTGGTGAGGTCATAGGGTGTCATTTCCACCATAACCTTGTCTCCAGCGAGAACTCTGATGCGGTTCTTGCGCATGCGCCCTGCTGTATGAGCGATGATTTCGTGATCATTGTCGAGCTTTACGCGAAACATCGCATTGGGTAAAAGCTCCGTAATCACGCCGGAAAATTCCAATACTTCTTCTTTGGCCATAAATTACCTGTTTCTAGACTGTTTATTTTGATCAAAATTTGACAAACGGCAGGTGCCGCCCGTCCAGTTGGGGGGGAACCTACCCTATTCTCGGCCATTTGTGAACATCTGAATCAAAAGAGCGCAATACTTTATGCGGTTTTTAAGCGAATGAGCATCATTTATTGGCAAAGCGCGCCATTATCCGTTTCTTCAGATTTTCCCTAATATCCCGATAAGCATCAAGAATTTGTTCGCGAGAACCCGTTGCAAGTGCCGGGTCAGGCGTTGGCCAATATTCGACATCCACCGAAAACCCGCGCATCTGTTCGAGCACTGCATGATGAGCTTGCGGCGTAAGGGTGATGGCAAGATCGAAATACCCATCCGACAATTCCTCCAGCCCGCGCGGATTGTGCCCTTCCATGGAAAGCCCGTCTTCGGCAATAACTGCGGCAGCAAAAGGATCACGATTGCCTTTGACGACGCCGGCGGATGCCACATAAATATCCGGAAACATTTTGCGTGTCAGCGCCTCGGCTATTGGCGAGCGTATCGAATTTTGCCCGCAAACAAAAAGCACTGATGAGGGGCGTCTCGGTGTTGATTTGAGATCTTCAGCCATCTTCACCCTTTCCAGTACAGAACACAAAGAAGAGTGAAAAGCCGCCGCGCCGTTTTGAAATCCATGTCTATTTTTCCGCGTAGGCGATCTTGCAGAGTGGTCGAACCTTCATTGTGCAAACCGCGACGTCCCATATCGATGGCCTCGATTTTTGTGGGAGTTGCAGACCGGATAGCCTCGTAATAACTATCACAAATCAGATAATAATCTTTAACAATGCGTCGAAACGGCCCAAGCGATAATATATGGGTGGTTACCCATTCGCCATTTTCACGGGAAATATCGAAGACCAGACGCCTGTCAACAAGCGACAATTTCAGTTTATAGGGACCGGTTCCGGTGTCTCCCACGGGCATAAAACTATTTTCCTCAATGAGATCGAAAATAGCAACTGCACGCTCATGCTCGACCTCGGGCGTCGAACGCCCGATGGTTTCATCAAGTTCGACATCAATGAGCCGCGCCTTCTCCACACTCCCCCTCCCTTTTCAAACTAGAGATTCAATCTTATGGCAACAGACCTTCCATGGGCTTCCAGTCCTTCAGCATTGGCAAGTTCTATCGCCGATGGTCCAAGCTTGCGCAATTCATCTGCACCAAGTTTTAAAATCGAGCTGCGTTTCATATAGTCAAGAACCGAAAGGCCCGATGAAAATCTTGCCGAACGGGCAGTTGGCAAAACATGGTTGGAACCGCCAACATAATCACCAATCACTTCCGGTGTGTAACGCCCGACAAATATGGCTCCGGCATTCCGTATCAAAGGCAAAAAGCGGTCAGGGTCTTCAACTGCCAGTTCGAGATGTTCCGGTGCAACACGATTGGCAAGTGGAAAGGCTTGTTCGAGATCATTGACAAGAATAACCGCGCCAAAGTCCTGCCAGCTTGAAGAAGCAGTTTTACCGCGTTTCAATGTTGTCAATTGCGTTTGAACCGCCCTCATAACCTCGTTTGCAAAAGCTTCGTCATCGGTCATGAGAATGGATTGGGCGGCTGTATCATGCTCGGCCTGTGCCAGAAGATCAGCAGCAATCCAGTCGGCATCGTTAAGCTTATCGGCAATGACCAGAACTTCCGACGGACCGGCAATCATATCAATGCCGACTTTGCCGAAAACCTGTCTTTTTGCAGCCGCAACAAAAGCATTACCGGGGCCGACAATTTTTGCCACCGGCTTTATGGTTTTTGTACCATAGGCAAGGGCTGCCACCGCTTGCGCCCCGCCAACACGATA
>CAMLLT010000284.1 GCA_946480935.1 uncultured Bartonella sp.
TGTTCCTGCCAGGAATAATGAACGAGATGTTTGATCGATTCATCACCGGCATGGAGCGGACGTTTTGAAAACGAGATCGTACCTTTTTCAAGTGCGAGATATCCGGCAAGCAATTTCAACAAAGTGCTTTTGCCGCTCCCGTTACGCCCGAACAGTGCAATCTTCTGGCCCTTCGGTATAACAAGATCGATATCGTCCAGAATGACTTTTTCATTGTTATAGGCAAAAGTTCCGTGTTCTATTACCCATAATGGCGATTTGAGATTTTCGTATTTTTCAAGATGGATCGGCTGATCCTGATTGTCGGAGCTTTCGCTGATAAGTTTTTTCAACCGCTTGTAACTACGATGCGCTCCGTAAGCCTCATAGATAATACTTGAAGTGCCGAACAATGGCATCAACATACGGCCGGCAAGCAGAATAACCGCAAAAATCGCTCCCTGATTAAGCGAACCGGCAAGAACCAGATAATAAGCCATAATGACAATGAGCACGAGCTGCGCGCCATTAATTGCATAATTCAAACGCTGGAAAGCAGCATTGCGTTGATAACGCTTTTTCCAGGCTTCAATATCGGTCTCGGAGTCCGACATATAGCGATCGCTCACAACATCCGGCCGGCCGATAATGGAGGCGACGATCATATCGACCGGCGTTGGCGGGTCGCGATAGAGTGGCCGTTCGCTAAATTGCAATTCTGCCTGTCGCCAATAGTAATACATGACGCAAACAATAATGCCGATGATGAATATCGGAACAACAACAACCCATTGCCCGAGAATGGCAATGACGAGAAGAAAAAGCAGAATGAAGGGAACATCCACGACATTGAGATTCAAAGTCAGACATGCAAAATTGCGCACCATTTTCCAGTCATCAAGGGCGCGGAACTGGGCGGCACCCCATTCATTCGACTGGCTGGCATTGACGCGTAAAAGCCGCCTTACAATATTGGGTTCGATTGTTGTGTGAATGCGTTGAACCAGAGAAATATTGAGCTTCTGGCGATCACGGCGAAGCAGGAATTCGCCAATCAATGCCAATGCGACGCCGATCGAAAAAGTCCATAACGAGGCTGATGCATAGGCCGGTAAAATGCGGCTATAAATTGCATTCAGATAAAGCGGTGTCACGACAATCATCAGATTGATAAAAATCGAGCCGAAAAGCAATTTCCATAAAATAGAAACCGCCACCGGATCCGATGAAATGAGGCGGCGCAAATCGAAATTGTCAAGAAGACTTGCTTTGAAAACCTGATATTGCGGAATACATTGATCTGTAAATTTTTGCGCTTTTTCTTCTGCGCTTTTCTGTTTTCCGGTGTTTGCACCGCCAGTTGGAGTTACAACAGGTTTGGTATCCGTATTGGCAAGCGCATCAAGTTTCACAACTTCGGCCGGATGCACGGTTTTTTCAGAAGCTTGCGGCTTTACGCCATTTTCATGAGGCTGTTTTTTAAGTTCAAGAGAAGGTTCGATTTTGCTCTCGACTGTCACCGCACCACTGGCAGAACGGATATTATCATTTTCCTCTTCGTGGCTTTTCTGTTTGTCTTCATCCAGAAAAACAAAGGTACCATCATTTGCCACTTCCACCGCTCGGTAATTGCCGGCAGGGGTGAGCACAATATAAATGCCGCCAATCTGCAAAGCCGATTGTTTGTTGACACGAATGATATGGACGCCAAGCTGACGCTCGACCAACTTGATTAAGGTTTCATCACCCGACATTGGCAAAGTGCGTATACGCTGCCAGTGGAAGGGAAGAGAACCGCGTATTTTGTTACACGCGGTTTCCAGAGCGTCGATCAAAGGAGTCATTTAGTTCTTTCCTAAACGGGCAGTTCTTTCCTGAACGGCAGTACTTTCCAAAGCGGATACCAGATTTTAAAGGCAGTCAACAATGAATCTACAGTTACGGAACTTACAATTTCGCTTACGAAATTGAAGGGTGGGATTCCTGCAGGTGAGAATCGCCCTGTCTTCCTCTTGTAACTTCGATTGTATCGCCGGTATCGACACCATCTTTTTGTGCGCTCCAGGTTTCGTTACCATGATTGTCGTCTGCGGTTTTATGCCAATCCCAACCGCCGGCTTTATCAATGGCGTTAAAAATATCCGCAGTCGAGTCACTGCTATTGGGATCACCATTCAAGAAGAACTTCGCATGATAATGACCGTCACTATCGGCAGTGCCAGTTGTGAAATCCTTGAAGAAAGCGTCAAGGTCGACGTTCAATGTATCTTTATAGGTATCAATAAAGCTGAAACCTTCAACATTTTTAAAGCCGCCGCCAATGTCATAACTCTGAGGTCCTGTGGCACCTTGAGCACCCTGCCTTTTTACCATATAGTCGATGCCGTCGCCGCCGTCAAAACCGATAAAATATGATTGAGGAACTCCTCTATTGGTTGTGAAATGGATGAGGTCATCACCAGCCGTACCGATAATGGATTTAACGTTAACCAATTCATCCTTCTCGGTTCCGCCACCACGAGTGATATATCCACTCTGGTCATCTCTCATAAGGACATCCAGATACTCTCTTGCGGTTAGCTGGCTATAGTCGAGAACCGCACCATTGGCATAACTGCTTTTAACACCGCCATGACTGATAAACCTGTCATTGCCGGCTACACCATCAAAGGAATGGCCACCGGCTGTACTTCCCTCGAATACATCGTCTTCTTTTGTACCGGAAATGATTCCGATACTTTTGAAGATATCCTTTCCTTGCGTTCCAACCGTGGGGTCGTTACGGTCATAGCCTTTTATCGTTGTGCCGGAATAGGATGAACCTTCATCCATTTTTACATAGACACCATGGATATAATCACCATGATTGGTTACATAATCATAACGTAAATTATCAATCGTCAGTTGTGCCCCGTTCTTCGGAGCCTGTGTAACACGTGTATCGTTACCATCAAAATAACTGATGCCGTCCTTACTCGAATTTTGAACAGAATAAAATGTATC
>CAMLLT010000285.1 GCA_946480935.1 uncultured Bartonella sp.
ACTTTTTTATTCTTGAAAGAATTGACTATAATCATTTTGCTTATCTTAATTTAAGAGTTGAAAGACCGATCAGGGCAAGCACAATAGAAATAATCCAGAAGCGTATAACAACCTGGCTTTCTGTCCAGCCTTTTTTCTCGAAATGGTGGTGAATTGGTGCCATGAGGAAAACGCGTTTTCCTGTCAATTTGAACCAGAAAACCTGAATAATGACGGAGAGTGCTTCCATAACGAACAGCCCGCCAATAACAGCAAGAACGATTTCATGTTTTGTTGCAACCGCAACAGCACCCAACATGCCGCCAAGTGCAAGCGAGCCGGTGTCACCCATAAAAATCGCAGCCGGCGGCGCATTAAACCACAAAAAGCCTAGTCCCGCTCCGACAACTGCACCGAGAAGCACTGTCAGTTCGCCCGAACCCGCAACATAGTGAATCTGCAGGTAATCGGCAAAATTGATATTACCCGACAAATAGGCAATGAGCGCAAATGACGAAGCGGCAACCATGACCGGAACAATAGCGAGGCCGTCAAGACCATCGGTAAAATTGACCGCGTTACCGGCTCCCACCATAACAAATGCTGCAAAGGGAATAAAAAACCAGCCGAGATTGAGCAAATAATCTTTCACAAAAGGAAGTGCGAGACCTGTTGATTCCGTATGCATAATGACGCCGGAGGCGACAATGGCAATGATAAATTCCAATGTCAGGCGAGCCTTTCCGGAAAAGCCTTTTTCGCTTTGTTTGGTGACTTTGAGATAATCATCATAAAAGCCGATTGCGCCGAAGGCCAACATAACGAGAAGCACAACCCAAAAATAGATATTGGAAAGATTACACCATAAAAGTGCAGAAACCACCGTACCGCTCAAAATCATCAAACCGCCCATAGTCGGGGTACCGGCTTTTTTGAAGTGGGTTTGCGGACCGTCGGCACGGATTGGCTGGCCTTTGCCCTGACGCACTTTCAACGAGGCGATAATGCTTGGTCCGAACAGGAAAACGATAAGTCCCGACGTTAGCAAAGCCGCTCCGGTGCGGAACGTGATATAGCGGAACACCCCGACACCGGGCAGAATATCGGTCAGTGATGAAAAATACATCAACATGGAAGCTTGGCCTTTTTAACTTTCAATCGGCTTTCTTATAACGTTCAAGCAAAGCCGACACAACACGCGAAGAGCGAATGGAATTCGATGATTTGACCATGATGACATCACCATCATGAATGTCTTTGAGAATGAGGGGGATAATCTCTTCGACATTTTCTTTCAAATAAACTTTGAGCTTTTTTGCAAGCTCCTGTTCCAAAGGTTTGATTTCGCGTCCGATGAGATAAACCGGATTGGCACCCGAGGCAAAAACCGGTTCGGCAAGTTCGCGGTGAAGTTTTTCGCTATATTTGCCAAGTTCGAGCATATCGCCGAGCACAGCAATGTGCCGCCCGCGTGCGCCGGTTTTGGCTTGTTTCAAAAGTTCGAGACTAGCCCGCATGGAAGCCGGATTGGCATTATAGCTTTCGTCAATCAGCGTGAATGTCCCGCCCGATGGCAATTCCAGATGATAACGTGCGCCGCGCCCGTTTTCGGCGCTAAATGTTGCCATTGCCATAACGATATGTGCCATATCGGCACCAACACAATCACACGCACCGAGCACGGCAAGACAATCCTGTACAATATGGCGTCCGGGTGCTGCAACTTTCACCATGGCTTCATTGTCGCCAATCTTCACACTCATACTTGAACAGTCGGCCAACATATGGAGTTTTTCCAAACGGTAATCGGCATCTTTTGCTTCGCCGAAACTCAATATATTTTCAATCCCGCACGCTTTCGCTTTATCAGAAAGAAAATGGAAAAAATCATCATCGGCATTAAGAAGAGCAATCCCTCCCTTTTCGACACCTTCAAAAATTTCAGCTTTCGCTGTGGCAATTTCCTCGACACTCGAGAAGAACCCCAGATGCACTGCCGCAACCTTGGTAATAATGGCTATATTCGGCCGCACCATTTTTACCAATGGGCGGATTTCACCCGCATGGTTCATGCCGATTTCAAATACACCATAATCTGTATCGACAGGCATACGGGCAAGGGTTAGCGGTACCCCCCATTGATTATTGAAGGAGGCCGGATTGGCGTGTACTTTTCCGACAGCTTCAAGACAATGGCGCAGTGCCTCTTTCGTGGTGGTTTTTCCGACAGATCCGGTCACAGCAATAATTTTTGCGGCTGATCTTGCCCTTGCCGCTATTGCAAGCT
The DNA here is from genome assembly GCA_946480935.1 of uncultured Bartonella sp. Taxonomy (GTDB): domain Bacteria; phylum Pseudomonadota; class Alphaproteobacteria; order Rhizobiales; family Rhizobiaceae; genus Bartonella. The sequence continues at coordinate 2,267 of CAMLLT010000285.1, forward strand.
CATCAAGAGCCTTCAGTGCATCATTAACCGCAATCATCGGCACGCCGAGTTTTTGAAGATCTGCTTTGTGATCTTTTTCGATAATCAACAAGCCTGCTCCGGCCTCGGCAGCTTTCGCCGCAAAATTATGGCCATCAAGTTTTTCGCCCTTGATACAGAAAAAGATTTCATTTGGTTTTACTGTGCGGCTATCAATCGAAACGCCCGATAATTCATCCGGAAAATTGCCGATGACCTCGCCATCAATTGCTTTTTTAAGCTCGGCTTTCGTCCATAATGGCTTCATTTATGCTGTCCTTCCAAGGCCTCCGTTATTTCCTGATGGTCGGAAAACGGGTGGACTTCGGTTCCAATAATCTGCCCCTTTTCATGCCCTTTTCCGGCAACAACCAATGTATCGCCGCTTTGAAGCAGAGAAATGGCATAACGGATGGCTTCTCTTCTATCCCCGATCTCTTTGGCGCCGCTTGCGGCTGCCATAATTTCTTTACGGATTTCGGCAGCATTTTCGGTGCGCGGGTTATCATCCGTCACAATAACAATATCGGCATATTTGGTAGCGATTTTACCCATAATCGGGCGTTTACCCTTGTCTCGGTCACCACCGCAGCCGAACACCACTACCACTCTTCCGGTGGTAAAAGCTTTTACAGCAAGCAAAACCTGTTCCAGCGCTTCCGGTTTATGTGCGTAATCGACATAAATTGCCGCTTT
>CAMLLT010000286.1 GCA_946480935.1 uncultured Bartonella sp.
CTGTCGGAGCAATTCCCGAAACCGCCAATATTTCGGCTTCCGGCAAGGCACTTGCTTATGCCATTGCAAGGCAGGAAAGCGAATTTAAAACAGATGCAGTGTCCGGTGCGGGTGCCAAGGGTATGCTGCAACTTCTACCGACAACGGCAAAAGCGGTTGCAACCAAAAACGCGATAAAATGGCAACCGGAAAAATTGGCGACCGATGCCGGCTATAATGCGACATTGGGAGCCCATTTTTTGGGCGAGCAACTTGACCGCTTCAACGGCTCCTATATCCTGACATTTGTCGGCTATAATGCCGGTCCACGACGCGCCAATGAATGGATAAGCCGCTATGGTGACCCGCGCGGGCAATCAGTCGATTGGGTCGTCGACTGGGTCGAACGTATTCCTTATTCGGAAACGCGCGACTATGTCATGCGTGTCATGGAAAACTATCAGGTTTATAAAGCGCGCCTTACGGGCACCGCCGATATCAATGTTGATTTAACCGCCGGTCATCGCGGTTGAAGAATAAATGAATTTCGCTCTTCAATTCCTTCAAATTAACTCGTTTAACAATAAATCCGGATATTTATGAAATAATATATTTCCGAAGTTTTTTAAAAAAATCATAATTATATGATTAAAATTCATATATAACGGTGTTTAACCAGATATAATACGTAAAATAATTAAATATAAATTCAAACAATATATAATAAAATATATCATAAAACGTTTTATAATATAAAATAATCATACAAAATTAGTTAATTTAATAAATATTGTTTCATATAATCATATTTTTAATTTAAAAAAACAATTAAATATTTGTTTTATTTCGCAAGTTATCATGATTTTTAGATAATATCTCTTCGAACGAGATCGCGTATATACTATCACCCTGATTGAATGAGCTCGTCATGAAATGAAAACCATCCAGCACCGACATAATAACATGGATTATATAAGCTATCAGAATTGACGCGGCCATTAGGATTCCAGTTTGTTGGCGGACCGTTTCTTACCTCTGCCATCTTCACAATAACGGTTATGATATCGCCAAGTTGACGCAAATATTTATCAACAGTGATTGTCTATGTAGTTTTATGAATTTTACCGATTTTGATACCGAATTTTCGAGAAGCTATTTCACTGTTTCAGTCGGTAAATTTTATCTAACAATCAAATTCAATGGACCGGACCACCCGATTTATCCAATATTGATGAAATGATGTTCTGAAATTATCCTGATTGAAGCAACAAAAACTATCTTGGAGGCCAAGAGATTTTTTGTGTTATTTGCTTTCGGCCTGAATTTATCCCCTACACCTCTAACAACAGCTTGTCTTCTTAAGTGCGGGTGCCGGAACGATAAATTTTTCAACTTTTACCAAATGGCGGCCAGAATTGTTTGGCAAGCAATGTTTTGCCTTGGTTTTTTCTATCAGCCCAACGCAAAGCCGGTTTCGATTATGATAAGCTCCGATTTTTCATTCCGAACAAGAATTTTGCCAATATCCACCTTCGGGTTTATCCCAGATACATGTATCATCCAATTGGTAATTTTCCGGTATTTTTATACTTTTACTTGAAGTTTGACGTTCTTTTATTTTGTAGAGCGTAGCGCGGTCTAGCGTCACTTTATCACCTTTGATGGCAATCACTCCTGTCGTCATATCCGGTAATATATCCAGAAAGAAGTGAAAAGCTTGATTGAACTTTTTCGGCATAATAGCACCTGCATCCAGTTCGTCATAGACCATTATTCCTGGCTTTTTGGCAGATATCTGGTTGATCAAACCGAATCGTGCGAGCCCTATGGGAATAGTTCCGCGAATTGTGATACTATCCCGATCGACAACGAGCATAAGATAATTATTTGTCTGGTCGGAAAGCAAAATAATGTCGGATTCGACAGTTCCGATATTTTTCAACGCTTTAACCTCGGCAAGCACCTTGTCACGTTCCCCGCTATCGGGAGCATATCCGTGCAAAGTGACATCAAATCCGTCAATGTCATAAGATAGCCAGTTTGTTTCACTGCGCAATTGCCCAAGCTCCTCCGACAGATGCTTTTCCTGCCTGCCAACACCAAACCAAACTGCCATCACGACCACAAACACTGCTATAGTTATGAATGGCCAGAAGAATTTACGAATTACCATCAACATTTCCCGACTGAGCTCTCACTGTTAACCGTTTTAATCAAAGCTTTTTCCCCATACAATGGCTTTTTAACCTAATTTGAATGATTACAAATAAATTCCAAAAAAAATATTTCTTATGAAACACTGATAGAGATATATTTTGTAAATATACGTTTAAATTAATATTTTATATATAAATTATAATAATATTTATTTTTGTTATTTAATAAAGATTTGATCTATATTTATATAAAATAAAATTATATTATAAAAAATATATTTTAAACGCATTCCAATTTGTTATCTAAAAATTGCTTATGCACGCTCATCCAAACGTAAAGCGCCCGGTCCAAATTTTTCTTGATTATTATAGTCATGTTTTATATAACCAAAAGCATCAACGTTCGGGGCGTTGATATTTTGCTCAGCCAGCCAGCCTATAAGCCTAGCAAGCCAAGCGCTTTTTATTGACTAGATTGCACACAAAAGCGAGGGATTAGGCATGTTGCTGAAAATTGGGGCGAGACTAAAAACATGTGTTGCGTTGGGGGGACTCATATTCGCAATGCCGCTATCGGTTTTTGCCGAAAACGTTGATAATGATGACACCAAAAATACACCACTCCTCAATCCTGTCATCGTCAAGTCATCATCAAATTCTCTGAAACTTAACAGCCCGACTATTTTGACAAGTCGTAAAACGGCTAAAGATATTATAGAAAAACAGGTGGATGATGTCCATGACATCGATCGTCTGGATCCATCCATCAGTTACAATTCGGATAGCGACAGTTTCAATATTC
>CAMLLT010000287.1 GCA_946480935.1 uncultured Bartonella sp.
TACAGAATTCTTCATGCACCCACATAATATTGGCAATGGTCGACTTTTTATCGACAACCAGCCCTTCTACCTGATGGAACATCGGCGAATGGGTGGCATCCGAATCCATACGATAGGTTTTTCCCGGAATGATAATGCGGATTGGCGGTTTTTGCTTTTCCATCGTGCGAACCTGAACAGGCGATGTATGTGTGCGCAAAAGCCGCTTTTCGCCTTTCTCGTCGGGATTGAAAAAGAAGGTATCATGCATTTCGCGGGCAGGATGGCCTTCCGGAAAGTTGAGTGCGGTAAAGTTATAATAATCGGTCTCGATATCCGGCCCTTCGGCAATGGAAAAGCCCATATCGGCGTAAATGGCGGTAATCTCGTCAATCACCTGAGAAATAGGGTGGATACGACCACGCGCTTCAGGGGAAAGGCGAACCGGCAATGTAACATCGACTGTTTCGTTTTTGAGCCGCGCTTCCGTTGCTGCCCGCTTCAATGCCGTACGTTTTTCGCCCAAAAGCTCTAAAACCCGATTTTTCAAACCGTTTATCACCGGTCCGGCTTTCTGGCGCTCTTCAGCGCTCATACCACCAAGGCTTTTAAGTTTTTCCGAAACACTGCCTTTTTTACCGAGGGCACCGACACGCAATGCTTCCAGTGCCTGCTCGTCTTGTGCAGCGTCGATTGCCGCACAGATTTCTTTTTCCAGACTATCAATATCGTTCATGTCTTTGCCTGTTCTTTAAAGTGGATGTCTGTTTTTCAAATTGGAAGAAAGAAACTCCGTAGCGCTTAACATACGTTTGCCATCGCCACCAAGATAAATAAACCTGGCCAACTTTAACGGAGTAATAAAAATAGAAAAAAACCGGACAATTTTTTCAAGTTGTTTCAGGGTTTCAGGGGAAACCTGCTTTTTCCACGCGTCAAAAGCCGCATAATCGGTTTTGTTTTTTTCAAGTGATTGCGCCGATACTTGAAAAAATAGCAACCACGCGTCACGCGCCTGAGCTGTGGCAATTGGCATCACCGCTTCCGGCTCTTCCTCGAAATCGAAAAACCCCAGCTCATCTCCTGCCATAAACATATCACGGGGATGCGGCCTGCCGTGGACAAGTCCGGCGTGATGTACTCTGCCCAAAGCTTCACCGCATTGAACCAATAATTTTTCGTGTGCGTCAACATCGGTCTTTTTCAAAAAATCAAGGCGTTTTTGCACCGTTTGGCCGACATCGGAAATCATTAAAGCAGGTCCGTCGACAGCAAGAATTTCGGGAACCGCGATACCTGCCTTCCTGAACTTTTCAATTTTGCGTATTTCCTGCGCATTCATGCCGAGAGCGTCACGCAATGGCGAAGACTTCATAAAAGCTGCCGGTAATAAAAACGATAAACCGCTATGAAGCCGCTTGCCCCACGGACGCTTTTCGATTCCCTGCCGCTTGATCCAAGCCTTTTTGCCATCGCGCATGACGTTGGCAATGCGCTTACCCTCACAAGAATGAAAAAGCTTCTTGTCAGAATCGCTCAGTGGCTTGGATATCAAAGGATTTATCTCGCTCATAACGCCTCGAAAACAAAAACCCGCAACCGGTTTTAACCAGTGCGGGTTCCGAAAGAATGTTCTGTTTTTTAAAGGAACGCGACCGGCTTACTTGACGGCGCCTTCAAAAGCATTCGGTGTGGTTTTCTTCAAATATTCCAATGCCTTTTTTGCCGAAGCAACAAGCTTGGAGAATGTTGCAGGCTCATGAATAGCAATATCTGAAAGAACCTTGCGGTCGATCTCGATTCCTGCCTTGGCAAGACCGTCAATGAAACGGCCATAGGTCAAGCCCTCAAGACGGACAGCAGCATTGATGCGCTGGATCCACAATGCGCGGAAACTGCGCTTGCGATTTTTGCGATCGCGATAGGCATATTGCCGTGAACGGTCGACAGCAGCTTTGGCTGTACGGATCGTATTTTTACGACGTCCGTAAAAACCTTCAGCAAGTTTGATAACTTTTTTGTGTTTGGCGTGTGCAGTTACGCCGCGTTTTACGCGTGCCATGTCATAATCTCCTTAAGAGCTAACTTTCAAAGGCCGTTCGGCAAATAGTTTTTGATGATTTTTTTGGCGTCAGGTGCACCAAGAACCATGGTGCCACGTGCATCACGCAAAAACTTGTTGGAACGTTTGATCATGCCATGCTGCTTGCCTGCGGCAGCTGCCTTGATTTTGCCTGTGGCGGTAATTTTGAACCGCTTTTTGGCAGCCGATTTGGTCTTCATTTTGGGCATTTTGCTTCTCCATTGTTGTAATTGATGTTCGTACTGACCAAAGTACGAACAAGCATAAAAGTCGTCACGGCATGCCCTGCCGGACGGCTTGAACTGGGTTCTCATAAAACAGAGCCTCACAAATAGCAAGCAGACTTTTATGTAAAATACTTTTTTTCATGGCGCAAAAGCCAGTCTTTACGCCATAAACCGCCACCATAACCGGTAAGCGTCCCATCTGCCCCGATCACCCTATGGCAGGGGATGATAATTGCAATCTGGTTTTGCCCGTTTGCCCGCGCCACAGCCCGCATAGCTGTCGGTCTATCCAAGGCGCGCGCCAATTCACTGTAAGAGCGTGTTTCTCCCGCCGGTATTTGGCGCAAAGCCTCCCAGACAAGGGGCGCAAAGCCACCAGAAACTTTGGCAAGCGGTGTTTCAAAATGGCAGCTTTTTCCTTGATAATAATCGGCCAACTCAGCTTCTACCTTGTCGATGACACTAGTTCGTTCAAAACTGATGGAAGAGCGCGTGACTGCTTGCAATTTTTTCAGTTCCGTCAACAGCCCCTTGCGGTCGAAAAACTCCAAGAGATGCAAGACATGTTGGTCACTGACAGCAAGCATTTCGCCTATCGGCGTTTCAATCCACGTCGCTTTTAAAAGAGTGCGGTTTTGTATGGCTT
>CAMLLT010000288.1 GCA_946480935.1 uncultured Bartonella sp.
GATAAAAGACCATCCAATGGAAAACCGAGTGCAATAATATCTTCGCCTAAGCGGATGGTATCGCGTCTTAAAAACAGTGCCTGAGTTTTGACTCCCGCCGGTGCCTTTATCAAGGCAAGATCATCGTGAGAATCAAAGCGGATATCTTCTGTTTGTCCTGTATTGCTGATCTCCACGCGTTGGCACCCTTTAACAACATGTGCATTGGTCAATATCCAGCCATCATCAGTAACGGCAAACCCGCTTCCGTTAGAAGACGGTGTTTCAGCCCATGTCGCTTCATTCAACGTGATCAATATCAATAAAAATGAAAGCAACCATGGAACAAAACAACGCATATATTTTCCCCATATGGATAAATTCTTCAATTACATCATTATAAGAGACAAGATCAGAGCTAATTTTATATATCAGATAAAAGACTTCACTCATAAAATTTTGAAAATCATTTTAATATTATAATTAACGACACATAATAAACCCAAAAACAATGACGCATGAAAACGAATGAGGAATAAAATAAATGCGGTTGATGCACTTGTCGTGATTGTTTGAAAAGGATAAACCGGATAAAATTTTGATTGCATTGATTGCATATTCTGATTGTTAGCGAGGTTTTCCATGGCCAGTATTACAATTCGCAATTTACCTGATGAAGCAAAGGAAAAGCTTCGTCTTAACGCTGCAAAAAACAAACACTCTATGGAAGAAGAAGCGAGACATTTATTGATCTCCGGCAACAATTCAGAAATATTTCCGCAAAAAGCCTGCGCCAAAGAAATGCAATCATTGAAATCAAAGTCGATACTTTTGATTATAACCGGCGGAGTTGCCGCTTATAAAGCGCTTGATCTCATTCGCCGATTACAAGAGCGGGGAGCAAATGTTACCGTGGTGATGACGAAAGCTGCGACAGAATTTGTAACGCCGCTTGCAGCGGGCAGCCTTTCAGGCGGCCATGTTTTTACCGATCTTTTTCAACGCCAGGATGAACATGATATTGGACATATCAGGCTCGCCCGATCAGCCGATCTGATTGTTGTAGCCCCTGCAACAGCCGACCGGATTGCAAAAATGGCAAATGGCATTGCCGATGATCTTGCGGGAGCTATTCTTCTTGCAGCCAATTCACCGATTCTTATTGCGCCGGCGATGAATCCGGCAATGTGGAAACATCCGGCGACACAACGCAATATCAGCACTCTCATGACGGATGGTGTCAGAATGATCGGGCCGGAAATCGGCGAAATGGCCGAACGGGGTGAGGCAGGACGCGGTCGTATGAGTGAACCGCTCGCGATTGTTGCTGCGGTCGAATCCATGCTTGATTGTGGAGAAAAACCCCTCTCCGGAAAACATATCATTGTTACGTCTGGCCCGACCCATGAGCCGATAGATCCTGTGCGTTATCTTGCCAACCGCTCTTCAGGCAAACAGGGGCATGCAATTGCCGCCGCACTTCACCATTTTGGCGCCCGTGTTACGCTCGTTTCAGGCCCCGTCAGCATTCCGGATCCCGATGGTGTTGAAACAATCCATGTCGAAACGGCAATAGAAATGCTCGATGCGGTCAAACGCGCCTTGCCTGCCGATGCCGCTATATTTGTTGCGGCTGTTGCTGATTGGCGCAGCGCCGCAAGTGCCACGCAAAAAATCAAGAAACAAGCCGGTCAATCTGCACCGATATTGGAAATGGTCGAAAATCCTGATATTCTTGCCACGATCGGCCATGCCCCGAACCGGCCGAAACTTGTTATCGGCTTTGCCGCCGAGACCAACGACCTTATCGAAAATGCCCGCAAGAAACTTGATAAAAAGGGCGCCGATTTCATTTTGGCTAATGATGTTGCCATTGCCAAAGATGGTACAAGTATTATGGGTGGCGACTATAACCGGATTTCATGTGTGAGCCGCGAAAATGTCGAAACATGGCCGAAAATGAGCAAGGATGAAGTTGCGCAACACATTGCCAAAAAAGTTGCAACATTTTTTGGCAAATAAACAACTCTTTTGATCTTTTCGTGCCGATAAATTACTATTTGACATTCGCATAACGCCTTATTCCATTTATTATATCATTAAGTCCCTAAGAGTATTAGGATGTTTAAAAATTGACTGTTTCATAGACTATTGGATTAAGGACATTGAGATTGATGAATATAAAATTATTGAGCTTAAGCATTATATTGGCGGGATTGAGTGCAATTCCAAACACTTATGCCAACTCCCCGTGCGGCGTGCCGGAGTTGACGCAATGTCCTACACCGATTGATGAAACATTGCCCGATGTCAAAGACATGTTAAAATGGAATTCCAAGGATCGGATTATCGGCTTTCGCAATAGCTACCGCTCTTATCCGGCTGATGTTTTCAAACATGGGACGCCGCGTCCTCTCATGCGCCAGATACACGATATGTCGAGCGTCAGCTATACGGTTGACGGTCATGCTTACAATTTGCAGGAATATGTAGAGCGCAACAAGGTCGTTGCGCTGATGGTGATAAGAAATGGCGTTGTGGTTCTGGAGTTTTACTCTCACGGCAACACGCCACAAACCTTATGGACTTCGCGTTCGGTTGGAAAATCTGTTGTCTCCACTCTTGTTGGCGTAGCGATCAAAGAAGGAAAAATCAAATCTCTCGACGATAAGGTTATCCGCTACAACCCCGATGTCAAAGATACGGTATGGGCGAATGTGACCTTGAGGGAACTGTTGCAACATACCTCGGGTGTCGAATGGGATGAAAATTATGAAGATGATAATTCCGACTTTTCCAAACTCACCCAATGTGAAGCTTTGGAAGAATCCTATTCTTGTGTTCATGACCTTGTGATCAACAAAAAACGCGCAAAAAAAGCAGAACCGGGGGAAGTTTGGGCATATTCATCAGGTGGTGCATGGCTTCTCGGAGATACGTTGGAAAA
>CAMLLT010000289.1 GCA_946480935.1 uncultured Bartonella sp.
AAACCTGTTCCAGCGCTTCCGGTTTATGTGCGTAATCGACATAAATTGCCGCTTTGTCTTTTGTTGTTCCGACAAGTTCAAGGCGCCCCGGTGCTCCCTGCAAACGTTCAAGTGCACGAAAAACAGCAGCAGCCGATACACCTGTTGCAAGTGTGAGACCGGCTGCAACAAGCGCATTGGAAACCTGAAAGTCTCCTGCCAGCGGTAACGTGAACTCGTAAACCTCATTATCGACTATGCAATCAACAAATTGGCGCGAACGTTGGTGCTCGATATGGCGCAATTTTATAAAATCACCCTTCCGCCCAACTGTTAAAACCTGCCGTTTTGAACGTTTGACATGTTCAATTGCAGCTTCCGAAAACTTGTCATCGGCAAAAATTACGGCCGGCGCATCTTTCGGCAAAAGCGTATCGAAAAGGCGCATTTTTGCCCTGAAATAATCCTCTACTGTCGGGTGATAATCCATATGGTCGCGCCCCAGATTGGTAAAAGCAGCGGCAGCAAGATGGACTCCATCAAGACGGCGCTGATCTATGCCGTGGGAGGAAGCTTCCATGGCAACATGGGTCACCCCTTCATCTACAAGTTCGGCCATTATCTGTTGCAACCTCACCGGGTCAGGCGTGGTCAAAGAACCATATTCATTTTTCACAGGCGTAATTACGCCGATTGTTCCAATTGTCGCGGCAGCAAAACCGGCATCTTTCCATATCTGACGCGTAAATGAAGCGACAGATGTTTTGCCACTTGTGCCGGTAACAGCCACAACAGTCTCGGGTTGTTTTCCGAAGAAACGTGCTGCAATGAGTGCCAATTGATGACGTGCATCCGCTACACGTAAAATCGGGACATTGGCGTTAGTCAATTTAAAATCATGGTCGGTGAGAATAGCAACGGCACCACGTTTTGCTGCATCCTCGGCATAAACGCCGCCGTCGCCTTTATTACCTTTGAGAGCGACAAAGAGAAAACCGGGCAAAACTTTTCTGGAATCGGCAGTCACGCCCTTAATTTCAACAGAGGGCACTATTGTTTTCTGGTGAACACCGCTTATCAGTTGATCAAGTTTCATGCGCTATCCCCTTTTCCACTAGTCATTGAACGACGTTTCAGGCAATTTTTGATTGCCGGAAGATGCAAGTACAGGAGCATATTCTTCTTTAAAGTCCGGCCTTACGCCCAGAAACGTTGCTGACCTGCGAATAATTTCTGCGACCATCGGAGCAGCGTTGAAACCGGCTGTTGCCCCGAATTTTCCTTCTTCTGCCTTGGGTTCGTCAATAATTGTCAAAACAACATATTGCGGGTCATCAATCGGGAAAGACGCAAGAAAGGCGTTAAACCTTTTATTTTTCGAATATTTGCCATTTTCGACTTTTTCGGCAGTACCGGTTTTTCCGCCAACGCGATAACCTTCAACCTTGGCTCTGCGCCCCGAGCCGATATCTCCATTCAATTTATAAAGATAACGCATATCCCTGCTCGTTTCCGGTGCGACAACCTGTTTGGAATGTTCTTGTGCTTCTTCGGCCGTACGTTTCAAAAATGTCGGTTCAATAAGCTTGCCACCGTTCATCAAGGCACTGGCGCCAACTGCGGTTTGTAAAGGCGTTGTCATCATGCCGTGGCCAAACGCAATGGTCATGGAATTGACAGTCTTCCAACGTCTTGGTTCGACCGGACGGGCAACTTCGGGAAGTTCTGTCGTCATCCGGTCGAGAAGTCCCATTCTTTTTAAAAATTCGCGGTGCCCGTCAATGCCGATTGTCAGCGCTTCTTTTGCCGAACCGATATTGGAAGAAAAGATGAAGATTTCCCAAGCTGTTAACGGACGATATTTACCGTGGAAGTCACGGATGAAATGTCCGCGTCCAGCGGCGAGCGGCTTTGACGCGTCAACAACGCTATTCAACTGGAATTTTCCCGAATCAAGTGCCATTGCGGTGGTAAAACTTTTAATCGTCGACCCCATTTCGAAAGTACCGGCTGTCATCCGGTTTAGGCGATCTTTCTTAAGTGCATCGACAGGATTATTCGGATCGAAATCGGGCATAGAAGCCATAGCAAGCACTTCACCGGTGTGGATATTGATAACCACTGCACCGGCGGCAATTGCCTGATATCTTTGCATGGCGTCTGCCAATACATCACGCATAATGGCCTGAACACGAATATCGATTGAAAGTTTTACCGGTTCAAGTGACGTTTCGTCGGCAAGGCCTGCCGCACGCAAATCGCTTAAACCCGCATTGTCGATATATTTTTCCATTCCCGCCGTGCCCTGATTGTCGACATTGACCATGCCGAGAATATGGGAAGCAGTTGGCCCGCCCGGATAGAAGCGGCGCACTTCTGTGCGAAAACCGACACCGGGAATACCAAGTGCCATAATCTGCTCTTTCTGGCTTGGAGTGAGCCCGCGCTGAATCCAGGCAAAACCGGTTTTCTTTTTGAGTTTTTTATAAGTTTCCTGCCAATCAAGATTGGGCAGAACCGTTGAAATCAATTCGATTGTTTCATCCACATCAATGATGCGGCGCGGTTCGGCAAAAAGCGAATAGGTTTTCAAATCGGTTGCAAGAAGCCGCCCGTTACGGTCAAGAATATCAGGACGGGCTGCCGATTGTTCGACCGCAGGGCCGGAGGCTTCTTCAATCTCGCCGCCTTTGATACCAAAATAAATAAGACGGGCAAAAATGACAGCATAAACGCACAGAAAACAGCTCACCACCACCATGAGGCGGCGGCGGGTTCTGCGTGAACGATATTCGGCCTTTTGCAACTCTTCATAGCGGTTGAGAGGTGCCTTTGGTTTACGCTTTAAAAACGGAATAAACTTCATGGCCGGACGCTTCCTGTTGCGATATTATCGATATT
>CAMLLT010000290.1 GCA_946480935.1 uncultured Bartonella sp.
CCAACTTGTTCAATTGATCAGCGTCCAATACTTTGCGTAGTTCTTCGGCTGCTGTCTTGAATTTTGTGGCTTTTTCCGCCCGATCAATCGCTCTATCGGCAATTGGTTCACCAAAAATAGGTTTCACAGCATCAGGAGCAGGTTTTGCATCGGGAGCTGGCGGAGGAGGAGGAGTAACATCAACCAAATCGACAAGACTGGACGTATATTTACGCCAAGCATCCAACTGGTTCGAACGAATTCCTAAAGCTGTTTCCATTGCCGAAAGTTTTTCGGCCATGTGCATTCCTGCATGTGGTCCTTTGAAATGCTCCGGTCCTCTTGGTCCCTTTGGTCCCTCGGCTTCCGGCCCCTTGTGATGATGAGGAGGCTTTGGCTGATGTTCACCATGGGCTGGCGGCGGTGTTGGAGCAGCCAGGGCAGAAGAAACAAAAGCAGGTGCAAGCATTGAAGAAGCAAACACTGACGCAAGCAGTATTTTTTTCACTTTAACACTCCCTTTACAAATGAATAAAAAACATGTCCTTCTGACATGTTTGTTCAAGTAACTAACTGAACTTATAATAAGGCAAAATTTCGATAAAAAAAGAGCCTTTCATCCTAACTTTAATTAATTCTTAGTAATGTTCCGGCAAAAATCGCCATTTTGAAACAAATGCCATGCGTTTCACTGCTTAATTCTGGCAATATCCTCTTTGGGGATTTTATGGTCGACCACCTGTTTGCGATGGAAAATAAAAAGGCCCGCAAAAATAATGATTGCTGCCCCGATAATAATGTAGCGATCGGGATAATTATTGAAGAACACAATCCCGAAAATAATGCCCCAAAGCAGAAGTGTATATTGCAGTGGAGCAAGAACAGATGCAGGGGAAAGTTTTAGTGAACGGGCGATTAAAAGATGGCCACAGCAAGACACGATGCCCAAAAGTGCCATAGCACCCCACTGCAACATTGTCGGTTCGACCCAATGATTGATTGTCAAAACCAGTCCGACTAGAAGTGCACCGATTGTTTGCCAGGTAACAAGGACAGTATCGGTGACATCTTTTAAAACACGGCTCAAAACAATAACCATCGAAAAGCCGAAACTGCCGAGAAGCGCAAAAATCGACGGCCATGAAAGCATAGCCGATGATGGACGAAGCGCAATAATAACACCGATAAAGCCCACAAAGATTGCAAGCCAACGCCGCCAACCAATACGCTCGTTCAAGAAAAAGTGCGAAACGGCTGCGACATAGATCGGTCCTGCCATATAAAATGTCACAACATCTGCAAGAGGCAAATAAGCGACAGCTGCATAAAACAGTCCTGTATCCATTGTAGCGAAAATCACCCGCAACAAAATAAGAAACGGTTTTTTGGGCTTAAACAAATTTTGTGTGGTGACGGTGGTAAGCATCGGCCCCAGAATGAGGAATGCACCAATCGAACGCAACATCAAAACCTGACCAACAGAAAATGTCGCTACCAGCCATTTACCCATGGCATCATTGGCCGCGAACATGAAGTCACCCAATAGCATTAACAACATGCCGATGAGGACAATGTGATCAGACATTTTTACCGCTTTAAACCAGTTCATAAAACAGTCTCACGAAGCCAAATTATTTAAAGAATCGCAGTTCAGAAACGAGGATTGCCAGATAAGTCAAATTTTGTCCATTGCATTTTCTTCCACTATAAAAAGTAGTCAACCGTTAACCGGATAAACCGGCCACGCCTTTTAAAGGCCGCTGCCAAACGAGCTAAGCCGCTTGCGTTGCACCGATTGGATTATGTTTCATCATAACCCCCAAGGATAGCCAAGACGTAAAACACTTTTGCGCTTTAAATATAGTGACACCATCGTCAATTGTTACTCTTTGTCTCCGGTTGCAATAAAATGACGATGGCGTTTTTTTAAAATTGCACCCATGCGTATAATAAAATCATAGTAAATAAAGAGAGACCGCTTTATAACAATTTTATGACTGTCCGGAAATAATGGCTGACATGTCGTCTTAAAATCGAAAATTGTGGCGCAGATTCCAGCTTTAAAAATTGGGAGAAAAAATTGGCCGACAAAAAACTCGAAGAAACCCATTTTATCAGCGATGTCAAACTTCCCAATGATGAAAAAAGCCTTAAATCCATCATCAATGAGGCGAATAGCCGAATTACAGTTTGGGAAGGTGGGGTGTTTATTCCTCTTGCCTTTCTGGTATGGGGAATTGCGCTCATTGGCACTGCCTATAAGAGTTTTCAAATAGGAAAGATGATGACAACGGTCATTCTCGGGGCCTTGGCACTTTTGTTATTTGTCATTCTGATCCGCACGATGATACGTCGCCGTATCCCCTATATGGTATTGGCGCCGGAAGGATTGGAAACCACAGTATTCAAAACGCCTGTGCCATGGCGCGGAATAACAGATTTCCAGATCAATTCTTCAAAAAGCAATTCGATGAATATCGCCGTAGGTATGGAATTTGTTATCGACGACAAATTTTTACCTGAAGAAAATGCAAAATGCCGTGGCGGCTCCTATTATGACAAGGCAAAAAAGAAATTGATGATTTCCGGTTTCAATTTCCGTCTTGAAACCAATCGGGATAAATTGATCAACGAGCTTGATATATATCGCAATGCTGCAATTGCCCGCCATAAACTTGAGATGAAAAAATATAAATGATTCCGGAAAAGTTTTTCCCTCGTTATGCAAATTGAAAAGGCGCATGAACCTGTTTGGTCATGCGCCCGATTTTATATCAATAGGCGAAATTGCGCTTTTAAGGATAACAGCAGTTCTTATTCAACGGCGTCCGCAACGGCGCAATTGCTGGTCATAACGGCGAGCCATCTGGTCTGTTCTTTCTG
>CAMLLT010000291.1 GCA_946480935.1 uncultured Bartonella sp.
ATGGACAACAAGGCCTGCCGGTTTGTTGATAACTATAAGATCATCATCTTCATAGAGAATATCAAGGTCTATTGCTTCTCCCCGTGGTTGTGCGGCAACGGGTTCCGGTAAAGAAACTTCAATCGAATCGCCGGTTTTTAACCGCGTTTTCGGTTCGCGTATAACAAGTTGATTTATTTTCAACTGTCCTTCACGAATGAGAGCTTGAAGACGCGAACGCGACATTTCCGGACAATTCCGTGCCAGCCATTGATCAACGCGTTGACCTTCGGCCGTGTCATCACTTACCAGTCTGATCAAATGAAGCCCTATCGACGTTTAAAGTTTACGAAATTGAGCCGCTCCGGCAAGAGGAAATGTTCCCTCCGCCCGAGACGGATAATCATTATATTACCACTCGGAAATGGCTTTGGTGTCAAGAAATTCCTTGATTCCCCAGATGCCACCTTCACGGGCATGGCCGGAATATTTGACGCCACCGAAATAGCTTCCCTTCGGCAAGCTCAAACCGTTAACTTCAACCATGCCGGACCGCAATGCCGTTGCAATACGGTGGCATTTTTCCTTGTCTTCGGATTGGACATAGTTGGTCAGGCCATAATCTGTATCACTGGCCATAGCCAAGGCTTCTTCTTCTGTATCAAAAGGTATCATCGACAGAACCGGCCCGAAAATTTCTTCACGGAAAATTCTCATATTCGGTTTGACATCGGCAAAAACAGTCGGGCGGACAAAATAGCCATGATTCATACCTTCGGGCAAGCCCGTTCCACCGGCAATAAGCGTTGCACCTTCGTCGATACCGGATTGGATAAGGCCCTGGATTTTGTCAAACTGGGCTTTGGATACAACCGGTCCCAAATGATTTCCGTGTTCGCTCGCCACAGCAAGTTTGACATTATTTGCTACTTCTTTTGCTGTTTTTTTGGCTTTTTCATAAATGGAACGCTCGACAAACATACGGGTCGGTGCATTGCAGCTCTGGCCGCTATTGTTGAAGCACCTTAAAACGCTCCATTTGACAGCATCTTCACGGGCATCGGCAAAAACCAGATTGGCACCCTTGCCGCCAAGCTCAAGCCCTACACGTTTCAGTGTATCGGCTGCATTTTTGGAAATTGCCTTACCTGCGCGGGTGGAACCGGTAAAGCTTATCATGGCAATATCCGGATGGCCGGAAAGACATGTTCCAACACCGGCACCATCACCATTGACGAGATTGAACACACCCTTCGGAACGCCGGCCTGATCGATAATATCGGCAAATAATAAAGCGGAAAGCGGTGCAATTTCCGATGGCTTCAAAACCATGGTACAACCGGCGAGCATTGCCGGAATGACCTTCAAGGTAATCTGGTTCATTGGCCAGTTCCATGGCGTAATAAGCCCGACGACGCCGACCGGTTCATATTGTAGCGCACTATCCTTATGACCTTTGACAAGATCGGTCTGGAAAGAAAAATGCAGAAAGCTATCAATGAACGTTTCGATATGGCGAGCACCGGCTCCAACCTGCTGTTCAATAGCCATATCAATAGGTGCGCCCATTTCGGTTGAAATGGCTTTGGCCATTTCGCCTTGGCGCTGGTTATAGATAGCCAATATTTTTTCAACAAAGGTTAAACGCTTTTGCGGGTCGGTGTGCTTCCATCCCTCAAAGGCTGCTTTTGCAGCTGCAACTGCACGATCGACATCTTTTGACGTGCCATTGCTGATGACAGCACAAGCTTCTTCCGTGGACGGGTCAATCACTTTGAGGTCATGAGCCTCTACTGGTTCAACCCAGGCACCATTTATATAAAATTTGCGTTTATCTAACATATTTATTCTTTTAAAGCCCACAGAGGGCAATTTTTAATCGGCTCTTCTTTTTCCCGAAGCCCCAAGATTTCCATATTGGAAAAACGTCTGTCGTTCGAAAAATGGAAGAACCGGTATTTCCGTGCAAACGGCTTTTTAAAAATACGATTGCCCCTATTATTTAAAATGCGATCGTAGCTATTAAAGTGTTGTCGTTTATTTTTTTTAAAAAGTTGCGAGAAGACAAGGCGCAAGCAAGCCCCGTTGAAACAATAAAAATCCGGCAAGCTTTAAATGCTCTTATAAGCCGAACGATCTTTTAAAGAGAGCCAATATCGAAAAGCGAAAAACCGGACGAGTAGACCACGGCATTGACCATTGTTCCGGTCTCTTTTCCGTTGTCGGGATGGATAACAAGGCCTGCCGGTTTGTTGATAACTAAAAGATCATCATCTTCATAGAAAATATCACGGTTTATTGCTTCTCGTTGCAAGTGTGCAGTAACGGGTTATGGCAAAGAAACCTCAATTGAATCTCCGATTTTCAATCGGTTTTTTGGTTCTGGATTTCAATCGGGTTTTTGGTCCTAGAATCAAATTTTGATTGATTTTCAACGGCCCTTCACGGATGAGCGTTTAAAGACGCGCGCGACATTTCCAACAATTTTAGCTTCTGATAATTCTTTGCCAGCCATTGGCCGATATGTTGACCTTCGGCCGTGTCATCACTTACCGGTCTGATCAAATTTTATTCTGCTCACATGCAAAAGTCATAAATTTGCATTTCCGGCAAAAAGGAAACGGCTTTTTGCCGGAAAGAGTAATCTTGTTTTACCACTCGGAAATGGCTTTGGTGTCAAGAAATTCCTTGATTCCCCAGATGCCACCTTCACGGGCATGGCCGGAATATTTGACGCCACCGAAATAGCTTCCCTTCGGCAAGCTCAAACCGTTAACTTCAACCATGCCGGACCGCAATGCCGTTGCAATACGGTGGCATTTTTCCTTGT
>CAMLLT010000292.1 GCA_946480935.1 uncultured Bartonella sp.
CATGGCGTTGATATGTTTGATTGTGTCATGCCGACAAGGGCAGGCCGACATGGTTTGGCTTTCACAAGATTTGGTAAAATTAATTTGAGAAATGCAAAACATGCCGAAGACCCGCGCCCGTTAGACCCTGAATCTCCCTGTCCGGCAGCACGGGATTATAGCCGCGCTTATCTTCACCATCTTGTAAAAGCGGGTGAACCATTGGCCGGAATGGTGATTACGTGGAACAATCTCGCTTTTTATCAGCAATTGATGCAAGGTATCAGAGATGCAATCGAAGCACATCGTTATGCCGATTTTGTAGCCGAAGTCACAGAAGAGTGGAATAGGGGCGATAGAGCAGATTAATATTAAAAAGCGTCGCTTAATTAAATTTCTCTCGTTGTATTCATTTTGAGAGTTCCTATATTAAAAAAATGAAAATATCTGTCCTTGATCTATGTCCCGTGCCTGAGGGAAGTTCGGTTGCTCAGGCGTTAAAAAATTCCATAGCTCTTGCCAAACATGTGGATGAGCTGGGATTTCCTCGTATCTGGTATGCCGAACATCACAATATGACCGGCATTGCAAGTGCTGCAACGGCGGTTGTAATGGGGCAGATTCTTGCCTCGACCAATAAAATCGTTGTCGGTGCGGGCGGCGTTATGCTTCCTAACCATTCACCGCTGGTTATTGCCGAACAATTCGGCACTCTTGAAGCTCTCTATCCGAACAGGGTTGAACTCGGATTAGGTCGTGCTCCCGGTACTGACCAGATGACAGCGAGAGCCTTGAGACGTTCGCTTGATAGCAACCCGAATGATTACCCCCGCGATGTCGTCGAATTGCTTGACTATTTTAAAGATGCCGAACCTCAACAACAATTGCGGGCAGTTCCGGGGGCAGGTTTGCACGTGCCGGTCTGGATTTTGGGGTCAAGCCTTTATGGGGCGCAACTTGCGGCAGTTCTGGGCTTGCCTTATTCGTTTGCCTCGCATTTTGCACCGGCCGAGCTTTATCGCGCACTCAAAGTTTACCGCGATAATTTCCAGCCGTCGGAATATCTTGATAAGCCCGTTGCAATGGTTGCAGCCAATGTCGTTGTTGCTGAAACGGATGACGAAGCAAAGTTTCTGTTTTCTTCGCAACAACAATCCTTTGTCAATTTAAGGACGGGGCGTGCCGGTCCATTACCGAAACCGGTTATGAATTATGTTGACAATCTTCCCTTCAATCACCGCTTGGTGCTTGAACAATCTTTGTCCTGTTCTGTGGTTGGTTCATCTGAAACAGTCGAGCTGGGCATAAAAAAACTGATAGCCGATACGAAAGCAGACGAGTTGATTGTTACCAGTCCGATATGGGATAATAAAAAACGCATGGATTCATTCACACTTCTTGCCCGAATCATTAAAGATTTGTGATTTTTAATCACTCTATGAGCAAGCGGTTGAGCCTTCGATAAACGAGCGCTTATGGTAGCGGATTTATAGGGTTAAAATCATTTATTTCAAAACTGAACAACCGGCGTTTTTGTTGGCGGCATAAGCTGTTTTACAAAGCTATCAATGAGTCGTTTTTTGAAAAGATGTGGAAGAACCGGAAAGTCATCTTTTCTTAACCCGCAAAGCAGGTTAGAAATGCGTAAAACTGCGCAAGCGGTGGCCCGTTTACGCAGTTTTATCTTACGCATTTTCCGGACGATACTCATACACAACATGTCCGGAATTACACCTCTGGTACGCACTACCTGATCCAGAGAGAAACAAAGTGTTTTTGTTTCTGGAGCCTTTGTAGATCAACAATGTTAATCACGGGTTAGCGAACACTTAATGAAGTATGAAAATCGCTATTTTTTTTAAAAAAAATTGCGGTTTTTTTTATCGATAAAGGGTGATTGATTTGGCGCGTGCATTGATGTTTCAGGGCACAGGTTCCGACGTCGGAAAAACAGTTCTTGTTGCCGGCTTTTGCCGTTTGGCCTCCCGAAAAGGCATCAAGGTAATGCCGTTCAAACCGCAGAACATGTCGAACAACGCCGCTGTTGCCGACGATGGTGGCGAGATCGGGCGCGGCCAATGGCTGCAGGCTTTTGCAGCAAATGAAAAACCTTCCGTTCATATGAATCCGGTTTTGTTGAAACCGCAAAGTTCTACCGGTTCCCAAATCATTGTGCAGGGAAAGCTTTCGGGTTTTAAAAAAGGTGCCGATTATCAAAAAATGAAGGGTGAACTTCTTGATCGGGTAATGGAATCTTTTGCCCGATTGAAGGAGAGAGCCGATTTGGTGCTGGTGGAGGGGGCTGGTTCACCGGCAGAAATCAATTTGCGCCATGGTGACATTGCCAATATGGGTTTTGCGCGAAGTGCCGATGTGCCGGTTATATTGATTGGCGATATTGACCGCGGTGGTGTAATCGCTTCACTCGTAGGTACAGCAACAATTCTTGATCGCGACGACCGTGCAATGGTCTGCGGTTATCTCATTAACAAATTTCGCGGGGATGTGAGCCTTTTTGACGACGGAATCAAAGCAATCCGGAATTTTACCGGCTGGCCATGCCTCGGCGTTATTCCCTGGCTTGAAGGGGCAAGCCTGTTGCCTCCTGAAGATTCGATGGCACTTGAACATAGATCGCCGAAAAAACACGGCAAAGTAAAAATAGCTGTACCGGTTTTACCCCATATTGCCAATTTTGATGATCTCGACCCGTTAGTCCACGAAAGTGATGTCGAAATTGTCTTTGTCCGGAAGGGTGAGTGTTTTCCAACCGACAGCGATGTTATTATCCTTCCCGGTTCCAAATCGACCATAGCGGATATGATTGC
>CAMLLT010000293.1 GCA_946480935.1 uncultured Bartonella sp.
CTTCCGGATTGATCGGTTTTCGTTCGTCGCTTACAAACCATAAAATATCCCCGACGGCAATGCGGGCTTGCAGCGCATATTTATGCTGTGGAACGATATTGGCCTCACTTAGTGGCAAATCGAATTCGATAGGGACAGAACCATCGGGTTGTTGGGAAATTTCTGCCACAACAGGGAAAGGTCCTTCCGCATTGGTAACATCGACAAGCTGAACAACGAGATAAGCATGCTGGGGCAGGGTAATGCGCTGCAGATAAGTTACATCGCCATGAATAGAAGAGGGTAGAGAAGAGCTATAGGCTGGAACGATTGTATTCATAATGAAAGAGGGGATTGTAAGGAGTGAAACTCCGACCAATGCAGTTGCACCAAATGTAAGAGCCGCAAAGATATTCCGTTTCATAAAGTGATATAACCTTTGTTGATGAACGATCCATTGACTGCCAACGATGCTTTTTTGAAGAGCTATTGGTGAGCTGCTTTCAAGGACCACTGGAATGTAACCCTTTTTTTCGGGAAAAAATAAGGCACAGTGGTGATTCTTCCACCAAAAAAATATTTTTAATAGAAGATAGTCTTCAAAAAAAATTCCAATTAACGTGAAGACAAGGACCTGCGCCCAATGTTTTTTATATAGATTTTTATCTTCTATTTTTCAGATTAGTTTTTTGCCATTTCTCTTGTGTATGAAAATCTGTGTCTTTTGCTTCAACCCAGTTTTGCGGCGTACCATCAACAAGATGTTCTTTTTTCCAGAAAGGAGCTTCAGTTTTTAGAAAATCCATAATGAAATTTGCTGCATCAAAAGCTTCTCTACGATGAGGGGAAGCCGTGACGACCAGAACAATCTGCTCGCCTACCTTGATTGTTCCAAAACGGTGAATGACAGTAACGCCATTCAATGACCATCGCGACGCGGCGTCATCAACAATCTGTTTGATGCGTTTCTCGGCCATTCCGGGATAATGCTCTATTTCAAGGGCAGAAAGACGCCCGCCTTCGCTTCGGCACAAACCACAAAAGGCTACAATGCCGCCAATAGAAGGCGAAAGGGTGCGGATTTTTTCAACCTCGCTTCCCATATCGAAATCTTCCGACTGTACAGAAATTTTGAATGCCATGGCTCAACCACCTGTCATCGGCGGGAAAAGCGCGATTTCATGCGGCTTTCCAATCAGACTATCATGATCAACATGTTCTTCGTCGATAGCCACGCGGATAAGTTCGGGCTTCTCCAGCGCATAAGCATAATTTTCCCCGAGAGTTTTGAGATAGGACAGAAGATCATCGACTGTTTTGACGTTTTCCGGCAATTCAAGAGTTTCTTCTCCGCGACCGATACGTTCGCGAACCCAGGCAAAATATTGTAATTTCATGCGTATCCTTCAATCAATGACGTGTTTAAGACCGGCACGGAAATAATCCCAACCGGTCCATAGAGTAAGAATAGCGGCGACCCACAACATGACAAGTCCAAATTCGGTTGCATAAGGAATAACTTTGTCACCAGCAGGGCCGGCAAGCAGAAAAACGATGGAAAACATTTGCACTGTCGTTTTCCATTTTGCGAGCCTTGAAACCGGCACACTTACTTTGAGTGATGCCAGATATTCACGCAATCCTGAAACCAGAATTTCCCGACAAAGAATGATGATTGCAGCCCAGAAAGCCCATCCTGCAATTGTACCATCGGCGGCAAGCAATAAAAGACACGCCGAAACAAGAAGTTTGTCGGCAATCGGGTCAAGCATACGACCGATATTCGAGGTTTGTTTCCAGACGCGCGCAAGATAACCATCGAAAAAATCTGTAATGGAGGCAACCACAAATATGACAACTGCCCACCAACGTGCAGCATCGGTCGATTGTAGACGGCCCTCTACGAAAAAGCACAAGACTACGAGCGGTACAGCAACAATGCGTGCATATGTAAGGATGTTTGGCAACGATAAAGTATGATTTTTCATTATGCCGTAATCAATCCTTTTAATGTCTTATGACTGCTTTAGGGCGAAACATAGAAAGCGGCCAATTGATTGCATTTTTTAAAAATTAATCGAATACACCTTTTTAACAAAAAGGCCATCGATTGAATCTAGATACATATATAAATTAGCGATAGAATCGGCAGAAACAAGCATTATCTTTCATTAAAATAATCGTGAATTTGTTGCGCTGTTGCTGCTGATATTCCTTCGACTTTCATTAAATCTTCCACAGCTGCACCGGCAACGGCTTTTGCAGTTCCGAAATGGCCAAGCAAAGCGCGTTTGCGAGCCGGTCCGATTCCTTCCACTTCGTCGAGCGGGTTCTTCATCATTTCTTTTTTACGTTTTATGCGATGGGTCCCGATGGCAAAACGGTGAGCCTCATCACGTAGCCGTTCGAGAAAATAAAGTACCGGATCACGCGGTGGTAACATGAAAGGTGGACGACCGGAAACAAAAAACCGCTCTCGTCCGGCCTCGCGATCAACACCTTTTGCAACGCCGATAGCCGTGACAACATTATCAATGCCGAGTTCTCGGAGCATCTCGTGCACAACTGTCATCTGGCCTTCGCCACCATCAATCAGAATAATATCAGGCCAAGCCGGAAAACTGTCGTCATCGCCAGCATTATCGTCGGCTTGAGGTACCGGTATACCATGCTCTTTGATGAGCCTTTTGAACCGCCGGTCGATAACCTCCTTCATCATACCGAAGTCATCACCCGGTGTAATATCGGTCGAGCGGATATTGAATTTTCTATATTGATTCTTGATAAAACCGTCGCGTCCGGCAACGATCAT
>CAMLLT010000294.1 GCA_946480935.1 uncultured Bartonella sp.
TGGCATAAAGTTTTGGTTACATGAATGCCGTTTTCATAATCAAGTTTTTGCGGCAAAACGGCAAGATTTTTGAAACCCTGACTCGCAAGAAATTCTTTATCCTTTTCATTCTGGACGAATATTTTCTGTTCTTTGTCTATAAGTCCTGTCGCAACCTCGTCCCAATGGTCAGGATGGGTGTGACTTAAAAAAACGGCGTCAACATTTTTGATAATGTCTTTGGCATCAAAAGGCAGTTCAACGCGCGGAAACCGCCGCTCGCTATGAACTGTACCGGGAAGTCCGGGATAGCGATCTTTTTCTGCCAGCATCGGATCAATCAAAATGTGTTTTCCGGCATAATCAAGAATAACGGTTGCGTTACGGATGAATGTGAATTTCATGGTTCAAACCTCTTCAATTTCTTGAAGTTTATGTAAGCACGCTTTTCTGAATAGAAACTGGCCTGATGGTCAAAAGGCATTCATATCGGGCCAAATGTTAGAGAAGTTTTTGGCCGGAATAAAAACGAACGGTTAAATTGAAAACGTCTGGCGCCATTTTGTTGGAGTGACTTTGAATGCGTCAATAAAGCTGCGGCGAAATGATTGGGTAGAGGGAAATCCGGCAAGTTGTGCAATTTCCTCAATAGAAAGTTTTGTTGTTTCCAATGCGTGTCTCGAAAAATGCAACCTTTCATGGTTAAGCCATTCCATTGGTGAACGGCCGGTTGCCTGATGAAAGCGGCGGGTAAATGTGCGTCGGCTCATACCGACATTCTTGGCCATAGCATCAAGAGAATAGGATGAAGCAAGGTTTTTTCTGATTGTTTCAAGCAATGAATTTATGCGCTGGTCACTTGTCGATATTGGAACAGGGGTCGCAAGATATTGGGCTTGTCCGCCCTCGCGATGCGGTGGCGTCACAATCATACGCGCAGCATGATTGGCAACAGCGCCACCGTAATTTTTGCGAATAAGGTGGAGACAACAATCAATACCCGCAGCAGTGCCGGCGGATGTGATGATGTTACCATCTTCGACATAAAGGGCATTAAAATCGACTTCCGTATCAGGAAACTGTTCGGCAAACTGTTTTTCATAGGCCCAGTGCGTTGCAGCTTTTTTCCCCTTCAAAAGCCCGCTAAAGGCCAGAACATAAGTGCCGAGACAAAGCCCCATAATGATTTTATTTTTTCGCACTTCATTGTTTAGACTTGTCTTCAGTGCAGAAGAGATCGGTTGTTGCGGATCCGGCCAATAGGGAATGACGATTATATCGGCGTCATCAAGGCTTTTTAGATCGTGTTCGACTTTTATCGAGAAAGCATCCTGACCTTCGACAATTCCGGTTTTTTCTGAAAACAGAATTGGCTTGTAATAGGTTTTGTCCGGCATGGCTGCACCGAATGCCATGACCGGAACAGAAATGTGAAACGGGCTGAAATTTGCCATGACATATATGGCAACAGTTTTCGGTGACCTGTTCAAAGTTGTATTTTGACCGGCATCCATGTTGTGCAAGCCTTGTGATAACCGGTCCATTTTTTCAAACAGACCTTGCAATGGTTGTTGCAATCTTGTCGAACGTCTCGTTATCAAGCCATGGATTATTCGATATGGTCAACATTCTTGCCGCAAAATCTCTGGCATTAGGAGTTGAAAAACGCATATTGAAATGTGGTTCAAGATAGGAATAATCCGCTAAAGCATGAACAAACAGGCGTGTCACGCCATAGGGTGAAGGCCACAACGTTTGAAGTGCTTTGTCTCTTGCTTCTCCGGTTTTAAACAGCACCATAATAAATGGCCAAATAGCCCCTTCATCATCAATGCCTTTGACAACCTTGATTGAGGGAATTTCTGCAAGCTTGTTGATGCGACGTTGCGCCTGTTTTTTTATGTCCTCTAAAAAAGGTTTGAGCCTTGAAGCTGCGTTAGCCCCTCTTTTCATTCTGAAACGGCTTACAAGATGAACGGGAATATCGTCATCAAAAACATCACCGACCGCTTCCTCTATATTGCCGGCTGCAAGCTCCTTGCGCCTCGGCATGCCATAGGCGAGTGACAAAAGCCGTGGACGATAGGCGATAGAATATCCCAACAATTCGCTTATGCGTTTAAGTTCAAAGAAAATGCGGGGTTTTACTATTTTTTGGTGGGTTTCCTTCAATGACTGTCGGATTTCACCATTGGACGATGTCAAAAGGCCGCCCTCATAAAGGGTAAGCCCCTTTCCGACGGCAAGGCTGAAAAAAGCAATATCCCCCGTTTTACCGGCTGCCGAACCGAGCGCCTGTGCCCCGTCTTCAATGACATAAGCGCCTTTTTTATGAGCCATTTGAATGCATTGTTCAACATCTGCCAATTGGCCGCCAATATGGGTCGGAATAACAGCCAGTGTCTTTTCGTCGATCAGCTTGTCGAGGCAATCAAAATCGAAATCGAAACTGTTTTTTGCTGTATCGCAGAGTTTTATTGTCAAATTGCAATGGGCAATGGCAAGCACAACGAGAGGGCAATTATAAGCGGGTATGATAACGTCTCTTCGCCCTTCGTTCTTGGGCATATTTGCCAGAGTTTGAAGGGCAACAATAAGTGAAGCCGTGCCGGAACATTCCAGAATGAGTGGCGGCAAATCGAACATGTCGCTTAAATTGGGGCAGAGTTCTTTTTTTGTTGGCAACCAATCATGCCAAACCATAGGGAGACCGGCGGTTGGTGGAATTTCGCCTTGTCTCTTCATTCTTATGATTTCTCGTTTTCTTTTTTGATGACATCACGTTCGGCAAATGCAAGGCAGACAAT
>CAMLLT010000295.1 GCA_946480935.1 uncultured Bartonella sp.
GTGCGGAAATGAAAAATCTTGATGAGCGGCGTTTGGCAAATATGCATGCCGATGTCGTAGAAGCATTGATTGCGGCGATGTATCTGGATGGCGGCCTTGATGCGGTACGTCCATTCATACGCCGGTATTGGGAAGAACGCGCCCGTCAGTCAGGTGCCGCCCGTAGAGATGCTAAAACCGAATTGCAGGAATGGGCGCATACCCAAAATGGTGCCCAGCCGCAATATCGTGTTGTAAAACGCCATGGACCCGATCATGACCCCGTTTTTGATATAGAAGTCCGCGTTACGGGTTTTGCACCCGAAACAGGAAGGGGCCGTTCCAAACGTGAGGCCGAGCGCCACGCAGCAGAAAAACTCCTTGTGCGTGAAAATGTCTGGGAAGAAACCGAAAGCCAGAATAATGAATAATGATAATCAAACACATTCCGGTTTTGTTGCTTTGATCGGTGCTCCGAATGTCGGTAAATCTACACTTGTCAACAGACTCGTGGGAACAAAAGTTTCCATTGTTACCCATAAGGTGCAAACAACACGCGCGCTTATTCGCGGTATCATCATTCACAACAATACCCAGATTGTGCTTGTCGATACACCGGGTATTTTTACTCCAAAACGGCGACTTGATCGGGCAATGGTCACAACGGCATGGAGTGGCGCAAAAGATGCCGATATTGTCCTTGTTCTCGTGGATGCAGCAAAGGGACTGGATGAAGAAACCGAAGAAGTTTTTGCGTCTCTTTCCACGGTAAAACAGGAAAAAATACTGGTTATCAATAAAGTGGATTCTGTACCGCGTCCTTCGCTTCTTGAACTAACGAAGAAGTTGAATGAAAGCCAAACATTTTCCGAAACCTTTATGATCTCGGCATTGAAGGGGACCGGCTGCGATGATCTTCTTGATTATCTGGCAAAAAAGCTGCCGGAAGGCCCATGGTATTATCCCGAAGACCAGATATCGGATATGCCAATGCGTCAATTGGCAGCCGAAATTACGCGCGAAAAGCTTTATATGCGGCTGCATAATGAATTGCCCTATGCTTCCACGGTTGAAACTGAAAGCTGGGAAGAGCGGCCGGACGGCTCTGTAAAAATCAACCAGATCATCTATGTCGAACGCGAGGGGCAGAAAAAGATTGTGCTAGGCACAAAAGGGGAAACGATCAAAGCAATAGGGCAGGCCGCCAGAAAAGAATTGATAGAAATCCTCGAACAAAAGGTTCATCTCTTTTTATTTGTCAAAGTGCGTGACCATTGGAGCGATGATCCGGAACGCTATCGTGAAATGGGATTGGACTATTCAAACTAACAATGGAATGGAAAGAACAGGCGTTTATTCTTGGTACCAGACAACATGGTGAAACGAGTGCCATAGTTGAAGTGATGACCCGCTCGCACGGTCGTCATATGGGATTGGTCAAAGGCGGAAGATCCCGCAAGATGAGCGCTGTTCTCCAGCCCGGAAACAAGGTCATTGCCGATTGGTGGGCGAGACTCGACGAACATCTGGGTATTTTTAAACTCGAACCGGTTGATTTTAACGCTTCCCGTATGATGGTGGAACCTCATGCGCTATATGCTTTGCAATTGGCGGCGGCCCATATCAGACTTCTTCCGGAACGGGACCCTTATCCCGCCCTTTATGACATATTCGAGCTTCTCATCAACAATATCGACGACGAGCTTATTACCGGCGAATTGTTGGTGAGATTCGAAATAAAATTGTTGGAGGCGACGGGGTTCGGCCTTGATCTGTCAAAATGCGGGGCGACAGGAAAGCATGAAAACCTCAAATATGTCTCGCCAAAAACGGCACGGGCCATTTGCGAAGAGGCAGGGGAACCATGGAAAGATAAATTATTGCCGCTTCCGGAATTTTTGCTAAAAAGTTCCGAGCGACCGGAAAGTTTTGAAGATATCAAACAAGGCTTTCTTTTAACCGGATATTTTTTAACCCGCAATGTTTGGAATGCTCGTGGTATTGAACCACCGAAAGTGCGGGAGAGTTTTATTGAAACACTTTCCCGTTTTTTTAATAACTAAATAGTTGGGAACACCGTCGGCGGTTGAAGGAAAAGATTTCTAAAACAAACGGCAAGCCAAGGGGGGGGTAATAATTCTGCCTTGGTTCCTAGAGAGACTGATCAAAAACTGGAAATTGAAGCATTGAAAACTGGTGATAGTGTTCATCCGGAACGAAGTGTCGCAAAATTCGAAAAAGCGGCGTCAGTACGGAACAGGAATTTGCTATGAGCAATGCTTATTGTTACGTAAGCCCAAATAGTCGATTATAGATGTTTTTTGTCGTCCGGTTTTTGAAAAAAAGACGTAAAACAACCGGGAAAGTTCGTTGGATATAGAAAAAAATTTTTAAATGTTCGATAGAGAAAATTGAAAAAGTTAAAAAACTCTGTAATATTTTATTAAAAATATTTTTAGTAACTCTTTTACGAAAGCCTGTGTTTTGATGTAAGGTTCAAGAAAAACGGCAATCTGGCCGATTGCCTGTTTAGCACTATTTAACTGACTTATGTGGCTTGATAATGTTCATCTATCTAAAATCAAAATCGCGATCGTTTTTCTTTCATCCATTTATGCAATTGGATAAAAACGAAATCTCGGAGTTTTGATTATTGCAGCCACATAAAACCAGCTTATTGTTGCAAGAAATCGCTTTCCTATTATTTTTAGTTCGTAAACATCACTGTTATGGAAAAAACA
>CAMLLT010000296.1 GCA_946480935.1 uncultured Bartonella sp.
GTATTGTCGAACAGGCGACAAAAAATTATGAGCCGCACCGTTTGGCATTTTATCTATACGATCTGGCCTCAAGCTTCCATGCACATTGGAATAAAGGGGTAGAGAATGAACAGTTGCGATTTGTAGCGCTAAACGATATGAATTTGTCGTTAGCAAGATTGGGACTGATTCGTGCTGTCTCCAGTGTTCTATCGTCGGCCTTGGGAATAATCGGCGTTGACGCTCCGGTTGAAATGCGGTGACGAACGACACTTTAATGCCATCTTGTAGTATGCGTCTTGCGTGTAATATATTCAGTGCATATATATGATATTAAAGCAGAATATTGGCTTTTTTAGAGAATCTGCTTAATATACGGCAGAATGCAATAACGAATTTGATTGCGTAACCGACCGCGTGGGAAAAGCTATGATAGATAATAATCGTAATGCCGTTCGTTCCGAAAGGCAAGCTCAACAAAGCAACGATCCGCTGCTTGAGCTGACACGTTTATTCAATCTGGATTTCAATCCCAATGGGAACAATGAAGCTAGTCGGCCAAATAACCCGCAGTCCGGTGCAAATGTGACACCTGCACCTGAGAACAACGGGCCCAATGATGCGGATCTATCATTTTTGGATGCGGATGCTGTACCACAAGGCCAGCAGACGCAAAACTCGTCCTATCCTCACGGTAATATCCATTCCACGCAGCAAAATGTAAATGACGATTTGGATTTTCTTCCCGGTGCCGAGCAACAACAATCATCTTCAACGGCAGGTGGGGCCAATTTGCCGTTTAATGAACTTTACGATGCTCCATCATTTACTCCACAAGCGCGCTCACCGCAGAATGAAGCAGGTTCGCCCCGCACATTCAATGACGATCAATTGGATATGCCGCCTGATCTTCCGATTGGTGACGAGCCTATTTTACCGAGGCAGGGTTTTAATCCAGCCCCGAGTGCCCCGTTAAATAGGACATTACCGGAAGACTTCGATTTTGTGCCCGAGCAGAATACAGCCTCGCCCACGTTCCAGAATCGAAGTGAACCTGATCCTGTTGCGCCGATGCCGCCTCAAAACAACTACAATCAGACATCGGCGCCAAGGCCTGCGGCAGCTTCAGATGCCAGACAAGTTGCGGGTGAATATCCACAACAATACACACCAAATACTACGGGGCAATTTGGTTCACCGGATAGCTCTACCCAATATTCCCCACAACAAACGACGGCATCCGTTCAAGCAAAAGGAACGGCGCAACAATATCCCGCTTTCGATGAAATGAGATTTGACAAGGAACTTGAAAATCTCCTTGTCAATGCCCCCCTTGAAAGCTTTGACAATAACGCTAATCCTGTTGATACCAGCGATAGTTTTCCGGCTTATCCTTCGCACCAGGCTACAGAGCCGAACCAATCATTTAATAGTCAATATGCATATTCTAATCAGTATGAAGCGGTTAACAATGCGGCTGTAAACAATCAGGAACAGTTTGAAAAAAACGTCACACAGAACTATAATCCGCAAGTGCAATCGCCTTTGCCCTATTCGCCACCAACAGACGATGTAACAACAGCCGATGACAGTTTTTTTGATAATCATGATCCGTTAGAAGATAATGTTTATGCTGGCGAAGCACATTATGCGAATTCATATGTTCAGAATTCGGATACGCAAATATCCAACCGCAACCAGTCACCTTCAGCATCTATAAATGAACAACATAACATTGCTCCATTTGACCTTGAAGATTTGTCAACCGGTGAAAATGTTATCGTCAATCCCCCCGCTCCTCAAATGCCCACAGGAGAGCGGCAACAGGAAGGTAACTTTGCACCAGAACAAGAGCAATATGCGCAATCTTTAAACCAGCAAGAGCCAGAATCTTCCACTAATCAAAATAATGATTTTCAACCGCAATATGTACAAATTCCACACGCGCAAATTTCTCAGCCGGTTTTACAGCAACATGAGCAAGAAGACTATGCTTATCAATCTGTCCCAGTCTCTGAAAGTGATGAAAATTTACAATATGGAAATGATAAAAATGGCGACTTTCCGCCTGATGTAGATACATACAAGTTTGCTGAAAATATCGTCGAGACAACCGAACCGGTTGATGTCCCTGACATTCCTTATGCTGAAGAAGAGACATCGCAACAAGGTGACGCTCTTGAAAACGAATTTGCTGACGTTTTCAGCGTTGGAAGTAAGCAGGAAAGCACAAATAAGGCGGCTGAGCAGGACGAATTTTTTGCCGATGCCTATGCACAATCAGGTTATAATTTGCAGCAGCAATCTTTTGAAGAAAAAGATTCTGAACATGCAAATTATGATAATGCGGGTTCATACACTAATTACCCGACAGAAGAGCAAGCCCAGCCGGATGAAAATCTACCTTTGGAAAGTCTGCAAAATCAAAAACGGTCAAGCTCTTTTGTAAGGAAATTGACCATTGGCGGTGTTGTCTTGTTTATTGCAGTCGGTGGAGGTTATGCTGCATCGAAGTACTTTTTGCCTTCTCATAGCGATGGTCAATCAACGATTATCCATGCCGATGAGGCTCCTTATAAGATACAGGCAGAACAGACTTCCAACAATCACGATACATCAAATAATCAGGACGTTTATAATCATGCAAATGGAGCTGATGATGCTCCGAAAGAAAATCAGGATAAACTTGTTGACCATTCGGAAACTCCGGAAGATATCACGGCCTTGAA
>CAMLLT010000297.1 GCA_946480935.1 uncultured Bartonella sp.
ATGTGTTGAGAACCGTTTTTGACGAGCTTTTTTCTGCCCGCGTCAAATTGGAAGGCATGGTTCTAAAGCCGAATATGGTTATTGATGGTAAAAATGCCCGAAAGGCTTCTGTCGAGGAGGTTGCTGAAAAAACCGTTCGTGTTTTGAAGTCAACTGTTCCGGCAATCGTTCCCGGTATCGCATTCCTTTCCGGCGGTCAATCGGACGAAGAGGCAACAGCCCATCTTTCGGCAATCAATGCAATCGGCAATCTCCCGTGGAAGGTAACATTCTCTTACGGACGTGCTCTTCAGGCTGCGGCTATCGCGGCATGGGGTGGTAAAAAGCAGAATGTTGCAGCCGGACAGAAGGCTTTTGCCCATCGTGCAAAGATGAACTATCTTGCAGCACTTGGAAAATGGACCAAAAAGGACGAACAAGCCGCCTGATTTTCAAAAATAGAATATTGAAAGTTTCAAAAAGCCCGAAGCACCTGTTTCGGGCTTTTATTATAAAAGTGTATCATATATGTTACAGATTATCTCTTAAAAACAACTTAGAGATAAATAGGCGATTAAAAACTTGAATAGATTCTTCAAGTTTGTATAGATGTTCAGAGCTTATATGTGCTCGTCTTAATTTGCGTGGACATGACGGGCGAGGGAATTCGGATGTCCATGTCAAGCAGTTCACACCTAATGCTGTCGAGATGATCGATCAGTAACTTTTCGGGGCAATGATGAAAAAACTATTTCAGGCATTCATGGTAACTTCCGCAGTTATCGCAATTCAAACAACAGCGGCAAAGGCAGCCGATGTCGCCTTGCCGGAAGCCGAGCCGGTCGAATATGTTCGCGTCTGTGATGCTTATGGCGAAGGGTATTTCTATATTCCCGGCACCGATACATGTTTGAAACTGGGCGGTTTTGTCTATGCGCAAGCAAAAGGTGGCGATGATGTTTACGCCCGTTCACGTGACGAACGTAATATGAAAACCTGGCGCGATGAAGTCCGTGCCCATTTGCTCGTTGCAACAGCTTCCGAAACAGAACTCGGAACCTTGAAAACACATATCGAGTTGCGTTCCGATTTTGATGACGGGACGGATTCATCTTCGTCAGAATTGCGTTTCGGTTATATTGAACTCGGTGGTTTGCATATCGGTGTTGATGAATCGGCGTTGAATACATTTTTCGATTATTACGGCAATTTCATCAATGATGACGTTATCTTGGGCGGTGCCTATCGTACCAATATGATCCAGTACCAATATGCATTCAGCAACGGTCTGACGGCAATGGTTTCAATCGAGCAGGGCGGCGACGAAGATACCGACTTTAACGGAAAGATAGAAGATTACACCCCCGATGTTGTTGCCGGTTTGAAGTTTGAACAAGGTTGGGGATCAATTACAGGTGCCGGTGCTTACGATGCTGTCAATGAAGCCTGGATTGGCAAGGCCAAAGTCAACCTGAAAATTACCGACGCATTCAATATCTGGGTCATGGGCGCTTATAAAGACCTCAAAGACAAATATTATGAAGATATTGATGACGAGGACAGTCTCATCCGTGATGGCCGTCGCGGTATCCGTGCTGTCGACAGTTTCTACGGTACATGGGGCGGAAAATGGGTTGGCTGGCTCGGCGCTTCTTATAAATTCACGCCGAAAACAACAGGCAACTTCCAGTTGTCTTATGAAGGTGTAGGCAATACCTACACAGCCGCCAATGTTGCTTATGAAATGCTTCCCGGTCTCACCGTTATGCCGGAAGTCAACTATCGTAAATGGAATGATGTCCATTCCGATTTGCATGATCAGGATGCTATAGGCGGTGCTATCCGTATCCAACGCGATTTCTAAAATATTTCGCATAACTCATTAAAAGCCCCTTCAGGGGCTTTTTTATTGGCTATTTTTTCTCCTCCAAAATCAGCCAGTTCTCTATATCTATGGTGTCACCGGATTTTCTACTGAAGATGCCTCTTCTGCTGCACTATAATGCTTTATAAAATGTTTCATAACGAAGCTTTTAATCGCCAAGGAATAAATTCCATAGAACCTTGCTCGTTGCGTTCAAAGATGCCAATGGAAGAAACCTTTCTATGAGCATCATCCCTATATTTACCTGTTACGGGACTTTTAAACAGATATTATCAATGTACATAACAGAAAATATAGGACATCGTGTTTCGAAAACCGCTTTAATACAGGTGCAAAAACCGTCAAGGAATTGGTTGACGGTATTGTGATTAGGCACAGAAATTTACAGCTTTTGAAGCGTTACAAAATAGACAATAAAAGCCGGCAAGATTACAGATTTCGTGTTCCGAAATGCCACTAAGGATAAAATATCAATTTTTCTTTTTATATTTTTTTGACAGGGAATTGTCTTAAAACAAGGTACAAGACGTTAGGTCTATGAGGTTGATAAGGAAAATATCAATCCTAAGAGTACAAACACTCATGAACCAAGCAAAATGAGGGAACCCGCCCCTCGAATATAGTTCAATATTTTTCAACCTTGCCCGATTGCTCAAGAAAGCTCATTCTCGAACTCCGGCAATTTTGCCTATCGAGCAGCGGAAAAAGGACAGCAAAAGAAATTTCAAAAACTGCACTGAATTTCTATGACAAAATCAAAACTTTAGCTTGGGTTCACGCCAAACCATTTCTTGTAGATCGTTGCATATGTTCCGTTATCTTGCAGATGTTTGAGTGCAATAT
>CAMLLT010000298.1 GCA_946480935.1 uncultured Bartonella sp.
GAAATCGCTTTCCTATTATTTTTAGTTCGTAAACATCACTGTTATGGAAAAAACAATGAAAAAACTGCTCAAGAAATTATTCTGTCTGGCGTTTGTTGTGCCGGTCTTCTCCTCAGTGGCAATAGCCGAATATACGACATCAATGTTATCGCTTGATGACGCACGTGCATTGATTGCCAAAGGACATGCCTCTGCAGATAGTTTGAAGGTCAATGTCTGTATGGCTGTTGTTGATCCAAGTGGCAGTCTGATTGCTTTTGACCGCATGGACCGCGCACCTTATGGTTGTGTCGATGCGGCTATAGCAAAGGCCAAATCGGCTGCTCTCTTCCGTGTTAAAACGTCGGTCAATATGCAACGCGTGAATGGAGACGAACCGGCTATTGCAAGTACGCCTCATATGGTTCCTCTCGGCGGCGGTGTACCGGTAACGAATAATGATTTCGTCGTCGGAGCGGTTGGTGTAAGTGGTGCTACCAATGCAATGGAAGTCAAGATCGCCGAGGCAATGGTCGCCGGATACGGTGTTATACCAACAAAATAAGCCGGTCCGGAAAAGTCTTTGAAAATAATATCATTGCTATCGCGGCCGAACCGACTCCCCGACTGAACGGAATCTGTGTCTCATGAAGATATTCGAAACGATTGATGATATACGTCAACAATTGATGGAAGATAGAAGAAAGGGGCTGGTAATAGGGCTCGTTCCTACAATGGGCGCTCTGCACAAAGGACATCTGTCACTGGTGGAAAAAGCGCAAACAGTCTGCCAAAAAACAATTGTTTCTATTTTTGTCAATCCGAAACAGTTCGGGCCGGACGAGGATTATGAAACTTATCCTCGCGATCTTGATAGTGATTGCGCTCTGCTTGATAAAGCGGGTGTCGATTATGTATTCGCCCCGTCAGTAGACGAGATGTGGCCTGCGGGAAATATGACGAGCGTTGAAGTTAAGGGGTTATCGCACATATTGATTGGCGAATTGCGTCCCGGTCACTTTCGCGGCGTAACCACCGTCGTCGCCAAGCTTTTCAATATTGCTGAACCCGATTATGCTTTTTTTGGCGAGAAAGACTACCAACAGCTTGTTATCATCAGGCATATGACCAAAGATCTTGGTTTTCCTGTAAAGATAGTGAGTGTACCCATATTGCGCGATGAAGATGGCGTTGCAAGCTCCTCGCGCAACCAACTTCTTACACCGGAAGATCGGAAAGCTGCTATCGTTGTTCCGCAAAGCTGGAAAGCTGCTGCCCGTCTCTTTGAAAGCGGAGAACGAAAAACAGAAGCTCTCCGTTCTGCTGTTTCGAATATTTTGAGTAAGGAACCACGCGCCGTTCCGGAAGCAATAGATTTTCGTGATGCAGAAACTCTGGAAGAAATCAAAGATAGCATTGATAAGCCGACCGTACTGTTATTGACCGTGCGTTTTGGTTCTGTCAGATTGATCGACCAATATGTTTTTTAAAAAAGGTGACAGAGATTGAGCCGGCAGGATGAACAAAAGCGGGTGACAGTACCGGCAATCAAAGCGAGAAAAGGCAACGACCCTATTGTTTCGCTGACTGCCTATTCAGCCAATGCTGCACGAATTGCGGATCCTTATTGTGATTTTCTGCTTGTCGGAGATAGTGTGGGGATGGTGGTTCACGGCTTTGAAACAACTTTGCCGGTCACTGTCGATATGATGATTCTTCACGGTCAGGCTGTTATGCGTGGTTCGAAACACGCACTTGTGGTCGTTGATATGCCATTCGGCTCTTATGAAAAAAGTCCGGAGCAGGCTTTTTCCAATGCTTCCCGAATCCTTTCTGAAACAGGTTGCGGGGCAGTCAAAATTGAAGGTGGTGCCGAAATGGCAAAGACTGTCCGCTTTCTTGCGCGTCGCGGCATACCTGTTATGGGACATGTTGGCTTGATGCCACAATCTGTCAACAGTTTCGGAGGATTTAAAACGCAAGGTCTTCACCAAACTGATTGGCCACGTATTGAAGGTGATGCATCGGCAATCGCGGAAGCGGGAGCTTTTGCCATTGTTCTTGAAGGTGTTGTCGAACCATTAGCGGCAAAAATCACACGCGATTTGTTTATACCCACGATCGGCATTGGTGCTTCCAACCAATGTGACGGGCAAATTCTTGTGATGGAAGATATGCTGGGCTTTGGTGCATTTGTTCCGAAATTTGTTCGCCGTTATGGCAATCTTGAAGAGCAAATGGCCGAAGCTATCAAAAATTATGCAAGCGACGTGAAAACACGCTCATTTCCAGGTGAAAAAGAAACTTATTCAAAGCCCGAGGAATAGACCATTTTGCTATCAATAAAGGTAAAAGAGGGGACCACGGAATTTTGAAGGACATATTATCTATTCCGAGCGATTAAACCTCTATGGGCAGGATAAAAGGCGTTCCTTCGAATGCTTCGGCGCCACGGCCTATATCGGCAATAGCAGAACTCATACGCCCGCCACGATCAAGAATTTTATCGGCAAGCGAGACCATTAATTTGTTCGGTGTGGCGGTTGACGAGTTTTCCCGCAAAAGTCGGGCAATCGACGCTTCACTTTTTTGCGGCTGAAGTGCGCAGGCAATGACAAAAGCCGCCGCAGTTGAGCGCGAAATCCCCAAATAGCAGTTTATCAGAAGCGGATAGGCACGGTTCCAGTTTTTTGCGATTTCAAGAATTTTATAAATTTCCGTTTCACT
>CAMLLT010000299.1 GCA_946480935.1 uncultured Bartonella sp.
TGAAGAACAATTGGCAACCTTGCTTCGGGTCATTGATGGTCGCCCTCTCAATTACATTTTCATTACACATAGCCATAGTGATCATAGCGGGATAGCAAAACGACTGAGTGAACTGACAGGCGGCCTGATTGTTGCAGAAGGTGGTTATCGTCCGGCATCTATCGAAGTTTCAGATCCCGCAATGACTGTTGATGCCAGTTGCGACAAAAACTTCACTCCCGATATCTTTCTTGGAGATGGTGAATCAATCAAGGGAGATGGATGGGAACTTACTTCTATTACCACACCCGGCCACATGGCTAATCATACGGCCTATGCACTGGAAAAAACCGGTATAGTTTTTACCGGCGACCACGTTATGGCGTGGTCGACAACACTCGTTGCCCCGCCTGACGGTTCGATGAAGGATTATATGGAATCACTTGATAAGCTCGTCCGGCGCGAAGACAAAATTTACTTGCCCGGTCATGGAGGAGCCGTCACCAACCCGAAAGCCTATGTTCGTGCCATTATTGCGCACAGGAAAATGCGTGAACGCGCAATTATAGAACGACTGTCCATTGGTGACCGCACGATCGAGCAGATTGTCAACGCGATTTACCGCAAGCTCGACCAGCGTCTTCTCAAAGCAGCAACGCTTTCGGTACTTGCCCATTTGGAGTTTTTAGTCGCGAGGGGAATTGTCAAAGTTGAAGGAAGATTAGCGCTTAAAAGCTGTTATTCTTTGTCCTGATCAACCGGCGTCGATAGCATTTCTGTGTCCAGTGCATCCATAAATGTAAGAATAAAAGCAGCATTCACCCCGAGATCACGCGATAAATAACGGGAAGCGGAACGCATATCCACGAAAGTTGTATCTCCTTCATCGGTCAATCTGATAACGATGTCCGATGCGAACCCAAGATAAAAAGTTTTTGCTTCCGTTTCTACAAAAAGTTGCTCATCTTCGCCATCAACACCACGTTGAGCCTTGATTGGCCACCCCTCAGCATCAAGAACATTGCGTACCGATTTCAAAATACGATCGGGAGAGCCGTCATAACGACGGCCTGAAAGTTCCGGCCATTCCTTCAATTGCAAAAGAGCCTGATCGGACAAATCAACAGCAACAGGTAAAGCATCAACCGGTCTCGTCCCCATAATGAAACGTGGTGGCGTGTCGGTATCAGTCGAAATATCAGCAAGCGGTGGCATGACAGACCACATTACCAGAAAAGCCGCAATAGGGGTCAGCGTTATGAACGAATAGACAATGCCTTTTAAGGATTTTAGCCCGCCACGATCACCATTTTTCCAAAGGTCAAAAAGACCTTTTAACGCCAAAGCCAATGCCGTCAGGGCAAACACTCCAGCCAATGCTGACAAATTGAGGAAAACATTTGTCCGGATAAACGAAAACCGGTGCAGAAGACTTGAAATGACAAGCAGCAAAAGACTTAAGCCACCGAAACGAGGCGACCATGAAGCAGCATATGATGTCAAGCGAACGTATTTTTTTCTCATTGTCCAACAACTGTTTTCTGCAATGCATCTGTTTGTTTCAACACATTGCAATCCTCGAGGCTCGCCTGCCTATTCACCGGTTTTATTGCATCTGACAATCTTACAAATCTGAAGCCCCTTTTCTGAAGCTCCAGAATACCAATTGCAACACCCTGCCCCGATGCGCGTTTGGGTTGGTTCATATGGGCGATAATGACATCCCCATTCTTAGCAGATGAAATACGTGCGGCAACAGTTTTTGCCGGTAATGATGCGCCCATATCGGCATTGAGAGAAAAACCGCCTATCTCATAGCCCATGTCATGAACAAGTTTGATTGCATCTTTTGAATAACGCGCAGATGCATCACGATACCAGTTAGGCTTCGGAAAACCGGCCGCTACCAAGCTTTCTTCGCCGCCTTTGACCTCTTCACACACAGCTTTGAGACTGCCAGCCGTCTTCAAGCCGTAAATATCGGGCTGGTTATCAATAGCGGGAATATGATTTTTGCCATGATTTTCCAGTTCGAACAGATCAGGATGCGCCTTGATGACTTCGACAGTTTGCTTGTTACGTTGCAACCAGCGGGCCGTAACAAATAAAGTGGCTTTAATCTGATGGGTAACAAGAGTGTCGAAAATGCGATGATCAATATCACCCATACATAAATCAAGTGTCAAAGCAACTTGCGGACTCGAAGCTTCACCTTTTTCTATATGCAGTGATGGTTCGCTCGTACCGGCCAGACTTATAGCCGGTACGCACAGACTTATGATACCGGCAAAAATGCACCGGTGAATATATTGCAACATCCAATACCTACTTCTGGTGTCTGATTGCCGCTTGTGCTGCGGCAAGCCTTGCTATTGGCACACGGAATGGCGAGCAGGAAACATAGTTCAACCCGTTTTCTTCACACAAGTCGATTGACGCAGGATCTCCGCCATGTTCGCCACAAATGCCAAGTTTGATATCATGGCGTTGGCTTCTTCCCCGCGTTGCTCCTATCTTGACAAGTTCGCCGACGCCATCACGATCGATCGAGACAAACGGATCCTGTTCCAACAAGCCTTTTTTAATATAGGTCGAAAGGAACGGGCCAGCGTCATCACGTGAAATACCGAACGTCGTCTGTGTCAGATCATTGGTACCGAAAGAGAAAAACTCGGCCGATTTGGCAATCTCGGCAGCACAGATTGCAGCTCT
>CAMLLT010000300.1 GCA_946480935.1 uncultured Bartonella sp.
TCTTATGAAGGCGATTAACGGAAAACTGTCAAAGCATTCAAGAATATTGAACTTTGTGCAGTTTCCGGTTTTCTAAAATGCCAATTTTTTCAATCGGCAAGTTTGACGTGACGGGAGTTTTCCCGATTGCGGCGCCTGAATATTAATTTGCTTGAACATTAATTTACCTGAAATAATTGATTTGCACATTAATTTGTCGTGTTTCACCGAATACCGGTTAGTGACGGGGTCGGATGTGCGAGACCAGTCCGATACTCAAAAATGGCGAAGTTTCGGTGTCTTTCATTTCGTGCGAATTATGTCTGCTCATAATAATAAAGATTGGAATTTGTTTCCCTGTCGCCGGTAAAACCAATTTGGTGCATAGCCCTATATGCAAAGCAAAAAAGCCAGAAAAGAAAAATAGTTGATAAAATGGCAATTTCGTTTCGGTCGGATGGCGTAAACAATTTTTTAAGACAAGAAAATATACTATAAATCATAGAGAAAATATTATGATAGCCGACATACTAATACTCGTATAAAGTATAAAAAAATAAAAAATGAAAAAATTATTAAAAAAATGGAACCTATTTATTTCTTACGCGTTTTGTGTTTGTAATTGATATTATTTAATGAGGCGTATTAAATGAAAAGACTGGCACTTATCACTGTTTTAGCTGCAACAATCGCTGGAACGGCATTTGCACAATCTCCAAAAATCACCATTGAAACACCTAAGGAGCCGGCTTCGGAAGTCAAGCTGCCGAATGGTGATGTTGTTGTGCGT
This sequence comes from uncultured Bartonella sp., assembly GCA_946480935.1. Lineage (GTDB taxonomy): Bacteria > Pseudomonadota > Alphaproteobacteria > Rhizobiales > Rhizobiaceae > Bartonella. The sequence continues at coordinate 770 of CAMLLT010000300.1, forward strand.
TATGTAACGCCGACCGAAACGGATTTTCTTGCTTCAAGCTTGATCGATACGAAAGTATTGAATAAACAGGATCAGGCAATCGGCCAGATTAAGGACATTATTGTTCGTCAGAATAATGTGACCGGTATTGTTGTCGGTGTCGGCGGCTTTCTTGGTGTTGGCGAGCGTTATGTGGTTGTTGACCCTTCAACAATTTATATGCGCCATGAGAATGGGGCTTGGAAGGTTGTCGTCAATGTGACAAAAGAAGGCCTCATGGCAGCGCCTGAATTCAAATATGAGGAACATAAAAAGCTTTGATTGGAAAGTAACATTTCGATAGGTCAATTATTTTTCTTATCGAAAGGTTATAAAGCTTTTTAAGCCGATATTTGAAAAAAGCCGTCTGGAAAAATTTTCCGGACGGCTTTTGTTCTTTCAGTTTTTGTGTCGGGGCGAAAATGTCGAAACCGGATTATTCAAAAAACAACGGCTGACAAATTAACAAAACCCGCGCTAATGCCAGCGTTAATGATGGTCAGGAAATGCACTATCGAATGTCGTGAAATCACGAATTGTGCTTGAAAAGCATGACATCGCCATCTTGGACAACATAATCCTTGCCTTCGTCACGCGCTTTACCCGCTTCTTTTGCCGCCACTTCGCCACCAAGTTCGACATAATCCTTATAGGCAATGGTTTGGGCACGGATAAAACCGCGTTCGAAATCGGAATGGATGACGCCTGCCGCCTGCGGGGCTTTGGTGCCGCGCTTGATTGTCCAGGCGCGGGTCTCTTTCGGGCCGCAGGTAAAATAGGTAATAAGATCAAGCAGGTGATAGCCCGCGCGAATCAAGCGGTCGAGCCCCGGTTCATGAAGCCCCAGTTCTTCGAGATATTCTTTGGCTTCCGCTTCCGGCAACTGGGCCACTTCTGCTTCGATTTCGGCAGAAATAATAACGCTTTCGGCTCCTTGTTCGGCAGCCATTTTCTCGACTGCTTTGGAAAAATCATTGCCTGTTGCCGCATCGCTTTCGGCAACATTGCAAACATAAAGCACAGGTTTCGAGGTCAACAAATTGAACGAATCGAGAATTTGCCTGTCATCGGCGGAAATATCTTTGATAAGGAGGCGTACCGGTTTGCCATTCTGTAAAAGCTTCAAAGCCTCTTCCATCATGGGAAGAACAGTCAAAGCTTCCTTGTCTTTGCCGGTTGCGCGTTTTCTCATTTGCACAATGCGCCGCTCGAGACTTTCAAGATCGGACAGCATTAATTCTGTTTCAACAGTTGCCGCGTCTGACACCGGATCAATCCGGCCTTCGACATGGGTGATATCTTCATCAATAAAACAACGCAGCACATGCACAATAGCATCGACTTCGCGAATATTGGCTAAAAACTGGTTTCCCAATCCTTCGCCTTTCGAAGCACCACGAACAAGACCGGCAATGTCGACAAAGCTGATGCGCGTGGGAATAATTTCTTTCGAACCGGCAATGGCAGCAAGCTTTTTTAACCGCGGATCGGGGACAGCAACTTCACCGGTATTCGGTTCGATTGTACAAAAAGGATAATTGGCAGCTTGGGCCGCCGCAGTTTTTGTCAAAGCGTTAAAGAGTGTGGATTTGCCCACATTGGGTAATCCGACAATACCACATTTAAAACCCATGGAAATTCTCTCAATCCTGATCCGGTAAGCTTGTCAATATGACTGGTTCTATAGCACGTTTTTTAACAGAAACCAGTTAAAGAGCCAATTTTGATGCGAAAAAGATACAGTTGTTCCGATTTTTATTTTCGTTCTCGTTTTTGCCAAAAACTTGCCTATTTTAACGATTGGCTAAGCTTTCAGTGTTAGCAACAATCCGATATTTTGTATGGAGTTATCATGAGGCACCTGTCTCGGCGTACATTCATCATTGCCGCACC
>CAMLLT010000301.1 GCA_946480935.1 uncultured Bartonella sp.
ACACACCAGGCAAATAAAGCAAATACAAAGCCGCCTTCCCATGTCAGAAAAAGTGCTATAGCTGCAAAGACAATAGCCGTCAGAATTCTCATGAGAAGATTAGACATCGGTTCTCCGATCCGAACAAACATGCATCTAGAACTTTATTTTTATCCAATTTCTTTTTAAGACAAAGATCAAAGTTATAACAACTTTTCTTTTTTATAATCTGGAATCCGACCAAAACGACGTTCGCGCAACCAATAATCTTCAACAGCTATATCAAGTTGTTTTTCATCGAAATCAGGCCAGTAACAGGGAGCAAAATAAAACTCGCTATAAGCTGACTGCCAAAGCAAGAAGTTCGACAAACGTTGTTCCCCGCTGGTGCGGATTACAAGGTCGGGATCCGGCATTTCAGCCGTATCAAGATATTTTGAAAAAACGGCTTCATCAATTTCATCAATATTGATATTTCCGTTCGCAAGAGATTTGGCGATTTTTTTTACAGACCGAACAATTTCCGCGCGTCCACCATAATTGAATGCGACAACAAGATTGAGTCCATCATTTTTTTGCGTAATTGTCTCTGCTTCATTGAGCAGACTTTGAATATCGGCCGGTACCTCTTCACGATTACCTATCACCCGTACACGGACATTATTATCACGAAGATCAAGCAGGTCACGTTTAATAAATAACTTCAAAAGCCCCATCAGATGATTGACTTCAGATTCCGGACGTGACCAGTTTTCAGAAGAAAAGGCAAAAACTGTCAACCATTCAAGCCCCATTTGACTGGCATGATGCACAATACGGTGAAGTGCCTCCATGCCAATCTTGTGACCGGCAATTCTGGGTAATCCACGAGCACGTGCCCATCGGCCGTTTCCATCCATGATGATGGCGATATGACGTGGATATAACATATTTTTCCGATCTGTTTGCTGCAATAAATAGTTTTAGACTTGCATAATTTCAGCTTGTTTAGCAGCCAATACCTTATCGATCTCGCCGATCGTCGTATCAGTCAATTTCTGAATTTTATCAGAAGCAATACGGCTTTCATCCTGACTGATCTCGCTATCCTTTTCAGCCTTTTTCAATCCTTCCATACCGTCACGACGAACATGGCGGACTGCAACACGTGCCTGTTCCGCATATTGGTGAGCAATTTTAACGAGCTCTTTGCGGCGTTCTTCGTTAAGTTCCGGCAATGGAATGCGCAAAGTTGTACCGTCCGTTATCGGGTTCAAGCCCAATGAAGATTCTCTGATGGCCTTGTCAACTGCAGAGACCATTGTTTTATCCCAGACTGAAACCGACAACATGCGCGGTTCCGGTACTGAAATATTGGCGACCTGATTAAGCGGTACTGTAGAGCCATAAGCTTCGACCGTTATTGGTTCAAGCAAGCTCGCAGAAGCCCGACCGGTCCGCAAACCAGTCAGCTCGTGTTTGAATGATGAAATGGCGCCTTCCATACGGCGCTTGAGATCGTCGATATTTGTAGCGTCACTCATACTAACTCTCCTTCGGATTATTTTTAGACGAATATTACTCGGATACCACTGTATAGCGTCCAGTGCCATTCAACACATTGGCCAGTCCACCCTTTTCACCGATCGAATAGACAATAATAGGAATATGGTTTTCACGAGCCAGAGTGATTGCGGTGGTATCCATAACTGCAAGACCCTTTTTGATAACTTCTTCATGCGTCAAATGGTCGAAACGCGTTGCAGAGGGATCCTTTTTCGGGTCCGCCGAGTATATTCCATCAACCTGGGTAGCTTTCAAAAGCACATCCGCTCCGATTTCTGCCGCTCTAAGGGCGGCTGCCGAATCAGTGGTAAAAAATGGATTTCCTGTACCGCCGGCGAAAATGACAACCTTGCCCTGACTGATATAGCCGACAGCCTTGCGTTGCGAGAAACTTTCACAGATTTGTGGCATTGCGATGGCAGAAAGCACGACCACATCTACCCCGAGTTTTGTCAATGATGTGCGCAGTGCAAGAGAGTTAATCGCTGTTGCCAACATTCCCATATGATCGCCGGTCACGCGATCACCACCGCGTGAAGCGACCGCAACGCCGCGAAAAATATTCCCGCCACCAATAACAACGCCGACTTCGACACCCATTTCATGCGCATCGGCTATGTCTTTGGCAATACGATCGACGACTGAAACATCAATACCGAAACTTTGCCCACCCATTAATGCCTCGCCTGAGGCTTTCAATAAAATTCGTTTGTAGAGCGGGGTATCTGTCATCAATAGTCTCCAAATGCAAAATTCATTTGTGCCTTCGATACACGAAGGGCACCGCATTGTCACGCGATGCCCTCTCTACAACGTTTTTTCCGTGTCTCACAATGCAAAAAGCATTGTTTTTACGCAAATAAACCGGATTTTGTCCAAAAATCAGCCTTTTACAGCAGCAGCGACTTCGGCTGCAAAATCACTTTCGGCTTTTTCAATACCCTCGCCGAGGGCAAAACGGACAAAACCTTTTATTTTTGCTGGTGCGCCGATTTCCTTTTCTGCATTTTTCAAAGCCTGGCTTACGGTTTCATCAGGATTGATGACAAAGGCCTGTGAAAGCAGAACAACTTCTTCATAAAATTTGCGCATACGACCTTCCACCATCTTTTCTACGATGTTGGCAGGTTTTCCAGACTG
>CAMLLT010000302.1 GCA_946480935.1 uncultured Bartonella sp.
CGGGCAATAGCGACACGTTGTTTTTCACCGCCTGAAAGCTTCAACCCGCGTTCGCCAACCATAGACTGGTAACCATCCGGCAATTGGGCAATAAAATCGCCGATTTGTGCCATTTCTGCCGCTTTTTTCACTTCCTCGTCGGAAGCATCCGGACGGCCGTAACGGATATTATAGGCAATTGTATCATTAAAAAGCACGGTATCCTGTGGCACCATGCCGATTGCATGACGCAAGCTTTTCTGTGTCACCGAACGGATATCCTGCCCGTCTATTGTAATCGAGCCTTTTTGAACGTCATAAAAGCGGAATAACAGCCGCGAAATTGTCGATTTTCCTGCCCCCGAAGGCCCGACTATAGCAACAGTTTTTCCGGCCGGTACAGAAAAATCTATATCTTTGAGAATTTGCCGGTTTGTATCGTAAGAAAATTCGACATGATTGAAGCGGATTTCGCCTTCTTTAACAATAAGCGGTTTTGCATCGGGTGCGTCGGTAACTTCCTGCTTGACATCCAGAAGATCGAACATGGCTTCAATATCTGTCAAACCTTGGCGAACCTCCCGATAAATCGAACCAATGAAATTAAGCGGTATCGAAAGTTGCATGAGCAGCGCATTGATAAAAACAAAATCGCCAAGCGTTTGCGTGCCATGCATGACTTCATAGGCCGACATCAGCATCATTGTCGCCATACCTGCACCGAATATGACGGCCTGACCGAAATTGAGCCAACCCAGTGAAATCCACGTTTTGATCGCCGCCTTTTCATAGCCCGCCATAGAGCTATCAAAACGTTTTGCTTCAAGGTCTTCATTACCGAAATATTTGACCGTTTCATAATTCAAAAGCGAGTCGATTGCCCTTGTATTTGCTTCGGTATCGGATTCGTTCATCTCACGGCGAATTGAAATGCGCCAATTGCTTGCCTTGATTGTAAACCATGTATAGAGGCCGACTGTAATTGCGACAACGCTCATATAATGCCAGCCGTAACTGATATAGACCACCAGCGCAGTGAGTGCGAATTCAAGTACAGTCGGTGCTGTGTTCAATATTGAAAAGCGGACAATTGCCTCGATGCCTTTGGTGCCGCGTTCTATCACACGTGATAAACCGCCGGTTCGCCTTTCAAGATGGAACCGCAAAGACAGTTCGTGCATGTGAACGAAAGTTTGATAGGCCAATCTCCTGACGGCATGCTGGCCGACGGTTGCAAATAAAGCGTCGCGTAGCTGGTTTAAACCGGCCTGTAAAATTCGTGCGACATTATAGGCAAGAACCATCATGAATGGCGCGGCAAAGACAGCCGGAAGCCATGAAGGCGGAGTGTAATCGACATTCAGAGCATTTGTGGCATATTTGAAAAAATAAGGAACCGAAATCAGGACCAGTTTCGACAAAACGAGATAAAGAACTGCCCATAAAACGCGCAGTTTCAGGTCCGGCCGATCGGATGGCCACATATAAGGCCAAAGATTGAGAATTGTACGAAATGTATTTCCGGAATCGGCCGAAACGGTTTTTGCTCTATTTGGTTCTGTCATTTTTCTTTCAAATTGGTCTGAGCATTTGTTGCTTTGGATTTTTGCAAGTTGTCTATCTCCGGCAAAATCAATTCCTGCCCTTTCGTGATATGGTCAGGGTTTTTTAAGATAGCAGAATTAGCCGAATATATTGCCTCTCTATAACGGCTTGATCCATAAGCTTTTTCGGCAATAGACGATAAACTGTCTCCCTTTTCGACAATCACGGTTTTTACCGGCTTGCCATTACGATAAAGCTGGTTGACCGGATGATGGCGTTCGTCAATACGAAAAGGTATTGCTAACGAACCGACATTTTCTCCACTGTCGTTAAACAAATCAACGCGAAAAACGTGGTCTCCTGAAAAAAGTGACACAAAACGGGAGAGCTCGAATTTCCCGTTTATGTCTGTCTTGTCACTGCCAAGGCGCATATTTCCAAGCGTTGCGATGATTTGCATGTTCTTTTCAGCCTGCCCGCTGATCGTCAGAATACTGTTTTTATAGGTAATTCTCGTTACATCAAAATGATTATCGATTTTCTTGCCAATTTCGATAATTCCCGGTGCATTGGAAATAAACCGCGAGGCACCTGCCGGATCGTTCATAAAAGCAGCCATGCCGTCATGACCTTTATGGGATATGATAACCGTTACAGTTTGAACCGATGTGAATGATTTTCCTGACTGATCTGTCGCCCTTAAGACAAAATGATACTGACCTTTCCCGAGTTTTTTTTGCAAAGTCAGGGTGAAACTACCTTTGTCGTCCGCGCTTGACTCGCCGAGTTTTCGCGCTCCGTCGATAAGTTCGACCTTGGCATTTGCGGGAGCCTTGCCGACGATGACGGCAAAGTTTTCATCATTCAACATGAAACTCTCGAAACTCGGACTTTCAAGTTGGTCTGGCTGAACATTATTTTTCAATTCGTCAGCATGAAGAGTGCCAACAAACAAAATTAACGCCGCGATAAAGTCGAGCGTCAAAGTTACGGCAAATTTTTTCATCGACAAAAAGAATGCCATGAACAATCCTGTTTAAAGCACAATAAAAAACTTTATATGTCCTATTCCATTTGCCACACAAACGGAATACCAAACCCGTTTAATTAATCCTTTTCCTCAATCTTCGGTTTT
>CAMLLT010000303.1 GCA_946480935.1 uncultured Bartonella sp.
TAAATTAATTAGTAAATTACGGATTCTATTATTTTGACTATTTTTATTATTTTTGGCATGTCCAAAAAATCAGATACTTCGTCCAATATACAAAAAAAACAATTTTCTTTGTTTACAGATAACAAATTAAAAATTTTCAGTATTCAAAAGCGTGGAAGATTTCACAATGTTGTTCTTCCTGCCTCTAAAAGATCTAAAATCGTTGACACCAGTGGCAAACAAATTTTAATGTTCAAACCTTATTGCTCGACCAAAAGTGTTAATTGTTAAAAGCGTGCAATAAGGAAAGATAGATTTCAAAAGGTTATTGTCATGACAGGTTCCAGTACTGTTCTTCCATTTAAAATAGAAAAAAACCCCAATCCCGTTAGTGCTGAAAAGCGTGCGGAACTATTGAAGAATCCTGGATTTGGTCGGGTGTTTACCGACCACATGGCAGTGGTGCAATGGTCGGCTGGAAAAGGTTGGCATAACGCGGTGATAAGCGCGCGTAAACCGTTCGAGATTGACCCTGCAAGTGCAATTCTACACTATGGGCAGGAAATCTTTGAAGGACTAAAAGCCTATCGCGCCCATGATGGTCGCATCCTCCTTTTTCGTCCGGAAGCAAACGCAGAACGTTTTCATAATTCGGCAATAAGACTGGCAATGCCCCCAATCAGCAAAGATGTATTCCTTGCAGCGATCAATGAACTCGTAAAAATTGATCGTAATTGGATCCCAGAGACTCCAGATTCTAGTTTATATTTGCGTCCGTTCATGTTTGCTAACGAGGCGTTCTTGGGCGTCCATCCAGCTAATGAATATATTTTTAGTGTCATTGCGTCACCAGTCGGTTCGTATTTTAAGAGCGGCTCGACGAAACCGGTCAGTGTTTGGCTTGATACCGAGTTCAGCCGCGCCGGCCCCGGTGGCACTGGTGAAGCAAAATGCGGCGGCAATTATGCCTCCAGTCTTCTTGCCCAAATCAACGCCGAAAAAAATGGTTGCGATCAGGTTCTGTTCCTCGACGTTGTTGAACGCAAATGGATTGAAGAACTGGGTGGTATGAATGTCTGTTTTGTTATGGATGATAATCGCCTCATCACCCCGAAACTTGATGGAACAATTCTGCACGGCGTTACGCGGATGTCGATTTTACAGCTCGCCAACGATAATGGCATGAAAGTTGAGGAACGCAGCTATTCCTTCGACGAGCTCAAAAAAGATGCAAAAAGCGGTCACCTCAAAGAAGTGTTCGCATGCGGTACCGCTGCTGTGATAACCCCAATCGGAGTATTCAAATACGAAGGTGGCGAAACAGTTATCGGTAACGGGAATGGCGGCGAAATAACCCAGAATTTACGTGATGAGCTTATCCACATTCAAAAAGGTGAAGCAAAAGATCCCTATGGATGGGTTAAGACTGTAAAAGTTGACTAATTTTGGTGTTAATCGAAAGTGCAGCCCGAATGGGCTGCACTTTTTTTCTAACTTCTGTTCCTTGATGTGATATTGTTGGAAGGAGGTCGCTTTAATATCGTAGCTACGATAGAAAGCCTTTTATCCACTTTGAACTCCGGCTATTGTTTTCATAAATAACGACATTTCTACTCATTGGTTATTGTCGGTTATATATTAATAGATATATTTACATCAAAAAATACTTGTTTGAAAATTACGTTAGTATTTCTTCTTGATTTGTCGAAATTTTTTAATGGAATAAAGTTTCTTTTAAGTCCTCATTGATTTACGCGGCACTAAATTATGTGTATTGGAAAATAACTTTCCGATAATTTATCAGGTGTAAAACTTGCCATTTTTTCTTTTGGATCACTATTTGCTGAAAAACATAAAGTTATTACGGAAAGTTATTGTTTTGGCCAAAATACAGTTTGTTATCTGTCAAATAATCAAACCAAGAGTCCGATATATTCAGCGAACATTAACGGGTTTAAAAGCCGCCGCAGTTACTTCATAAAATAGCGGGAAACCGCGCATTCCCGTTTCTCGATGAAACGTCATGAAAAAAGGCGTATTTCACGATCGAAACACGCCTTCGGAGTAATGTAAGTGCTTCATTCACCGACAATTGCCGGTTTAATTCATCCGGATTAGTCGAACTTCTTCATATCCTGATGGCGGGCAATGATATTACGAATTGTGCCCGTATGTGAACGCATTACAATTGTGTCTGTCTGAATATAATTTTTGGCAAATTTTACGCCAGAAAGCAGGTTTCCGTCAGTAACGCCGGTCGCTGCAAATAGCACATCACCCTTTGCCATTTCTTCCATGGTGTAGACTTTGTTCGGGTCTTTTACGCCCATTTTGGCAGCACGGTCGATTTTTTCTTGCGTGTTCAATTGTAAACGACCTTGCATTTGTCCACCAATGCAACGCAATGCAGCCGCAGCCAGAACACCTTCGGGTGCGCCACCTATCCCCATATAGATATCGATACCGGTCTCATCAGGATCCGTTGTATGAATAATTCCAGCAACATCGCCGTCGCCAATCAAGCGGATTGATGCGCCGGTCGTGCGCACTGCTTCAATAAGCTTGGCGTGCCGGGGTCTATCCATGATACAAGCTGTAATCATATTCGGCTTGACACCTTTTGCTTTGGCAAGTGCGTTGATATTGTCGACTGGACTTGCATCTATGTCAACGAGGCCTT
>CAMLLT010000304.1 GCA_946480935.1 uncultured Bartonella sp.
ATCTCTTGGGGCGTGGCGAAACAAGTGTTAAAGACGGATCATTGGCGACCAGTTTTTTGGTATAGTCCTGCCTCGGAGATGACAGCACAATCTGGCTTTCCCCCGCCTCTTCAATACGCCCCCCATTCATAACAATAATCTTGTCAGCCCTGTCGGATGCAACTCCAAGATCGTGAGTGACCATGAGGAGCGACGCTCCGGAATTCAAACGGATATCGTCGATAAGATCGAGAATGCGCTTCTGCACCGTTACATCAAGAGCGGAAGTCGGCTCATCTGCAATAATAAGTTGGGGTTTTAGTGCAATTGCTATGGCAATCAGAACACGTTGGCGCATTCCTCCCGACAATTCATGCGGATATTGTTCGGCGCGCCATTCCGGTTCATCAAGCCCGACTTCCCGTAAAAGTTCGACCACTCGCGATTTGATTTGACGCGGCGGACAAGCTTTATGAATGCGAAAAATTTCGCCGATCTGGTTACCGATTTTCATGAGCGGATCAAGAGAAGAAGACGGGTCTTGCGGAATAAGACTCATGACTTTCCCACGCAACGCTTCAAGGCGGGATTTTGAAAAACGTCCGAGATCCTCTCCATTCAGCAAAATTTTTCCAGTCTCGATACGGGCATTTGGTTGCAGAAGTCCGAGTATTGCTTGTGCGGTTGTCGTTTTTCCGGAACCGGACTCGCCAACAAGAGCCAAGGCCTCGCCACTTTCGAGCTTGAAAGAGACATTATGCGTGACCTCGTTCCAGCGTCCGTTATCAAAATAGGAAACAGAAAGATTTTGAACATCAAGAAGCGGCATTTTCACCACCTGCCCTTCGCACTGAACACGCGGCTGATACGGTTGAAACTCAAAACCAGAGCAATGGTGACAAGCCCGGGAATTGTCGTCAACCACCAACCGGTTGCGATATAATTGCGCCCTTCGGCGATAATAAGCCCCCATTCGGGAGTTGGCGGCTCGACCCCATAGCCAAGAAATCCCAATGTCGCAATTTGTAATATGGCATGGCCAAACTGTAATGCCGCATAGCTGATGACAGTATAAAATGCATTGGGCAGAATATGCCTGCGGATAACGGCAAAAAATGTTGCCCCTGAACCATAAGCGGCCTCGATATAATCAAGGCTTTTGATGCGCGCCACCTCGGCCCGCATAAGCCTTGCAAATCCAGCCACAGACGTGACCCCGACAGCCACTGCAACCTGTAAACTCCCAAAACCTGTAAGGGTAATGACGCTCAACGATAAGAGGAGAGATGGTATGGATAAGAGCACATCGACAACACGCATGATAATCGTATCGATAAATCCGCCAATACTTCCCGAAACAAGGCCTAAAACACCACCGACAACGAAGCCGAAGAGTACCGCAGCCAAAGCCCCGCTTAATGAATGGACGGCACCATAAACAACACGCGCATAAAGATCGCGTCCCAATTCATCCGTCCCGAAAATATGAGCGAAACTCGGAGCGCTTAGATGATCACCCACCTCCTCGATCGGACTATAGGAGGTAAAGACCGAAGGCATGATGACAAACAGAAAGGCGATAATAAGAATAGCGAAAGCGATAACAAGTCCGGGCTTTATAGATGCCATTTTAAGCCACCCCGACTTTTCCGGAAAATGCGACACGCCAGTCAATGTGTTATTGCTCATTTGTCGCCTCCGGTTCTTTGTCTCAGTCGCGGGTCGATTAGCGGAAAAAACAGATCAATGACAAGATTTATAAATACGAAAGCAGCCGACGAGACCACAACAATAGCCTGAAGAACGCTGACATCCTGCGAGCGCACAGCCTGTTCGGTTATTTTGCCGATACCATTCAAACCGAAGACAGTTTCAGTCACCACCGCTCCGCTTATCAATTCTCCGAACAACAATCCCGCTATTGTCAAAACCGGAAGCGCACTATTGCGCAGGCAATGACAAACCAGAATACGGAAATGCGAAGCACCTTTGGATTTCAATACCATAATAAACGGGCTCAACTCGATTTCATCAAGCGAGCGCATCAGAATTTGTGCAAGTGGTGCTGAAATCGGGATAGCTAAAGCCATAACCGGCAATATCATCGCTTCAATGGGACCGGGAACAATGACAGAGATCCACCCGAGATAGAAAGAAAATATTTGCACAAATACAATGCCAAGCCAGAACAACGGAATAGCAAGGAAAAGGCCGGGAGTTGCGAAAAACAAGTTTCTTAAACCTTGGAATGGTGAAAAACTGAACAATAAGGCAATTAAAAAAGCCAGAATGAGTGCCACCAAAAATCCCAAGCCCGCAAGTTTCAGCGTGGCAGGGAGATTGGTTTTAATGAGATCGGAAACCGGCACACCCGCTTGTACGGAATAGCCGAGATCACCGTTCAGAAAATTCCCTATCGTTTTGAAATATTGAATAATTTTGGGTTCATCAATGCCGTAATTCGTGCGCAGATTGGCTATTTCACTGGCGTTCAACCCATATTCCGGATTGAGAAACTTGATTAGAATTGCGTCACCGGGAAGAATTTGCAACAAAATAAAAGTCGCAGTGAATGCCGCCCAGAGCACAATAATGGCTTGTAACAGACGATAAAAACCGATTTTGAGCATTATCAAACCCTTCAGGTTTTCTGATCCCGCGCTCTC
>CAMLLT010000305.1 GCA_946480935.1 uncultured Bartonella sp.
GAATTTGTTTCACAATTGGCAAGTTTTTCGGCTGTCGAGCAGCAACAGCAGACAAATACCAAACTTGATACAATGGCACAATCGCTCAAGAACATTATGGTTGATGGGCCAATTTCCCGTGCGGAAGGTTATGTTGGCAAATATCTCTCATATACTGATGAAAAAGGCGCTGTAACTTCCGGTACTGTCCAGTCGGTTACAATTTATAGCGATGGTTTGATTGCTAAACTTGATAATGGAAAAGATTTGCTTATCGGGCCCGGCGTCACAGTCATGAATAGTCAACCGAAACAAGCTTGAATTTTGTTGCGGGAGCTTGAGAATGAATGAAGCCGATGCCGTCGATATGGTAACTGCTGCGATTTGGACCGTTTTGGTAGCAAGCGGTCCGGCCGTTGGCGCTGCTATGGCAATAGGCATTGTCATTGCTCTTTTTCAAGCTCTTACCCAGATACAGGAAATGACATTGACATTTATTCCAAAAATAGTTGTCATTTTCGTTGTCCTCGCATTGACCGCTTCTTTTGTCGGCGGGCAAATTTACTCTTTCACCCAATTGGTTTACGGGCGAATAGAATCGAGCTTTTAAAAAGTGAACGGCATTGATAGCGGGAAATAGCTATCGATGTCACGTAATAAGCTTCGGCTAAAACCACATAGCAAAGTAAAAAAAACGTCGCTTATTGTGTTTTCCGCTCAATAGCGCTTTCGGCTGGCATTTTGCGGGCTTAAACGCGAATTTAACCGCGCTTTCCTTTTACAAGTTATTTTTATGTGCTGCCAAAGGCCATTGCCTGGCTTGAACGAGAAAAGCCCGAATTGATATGAGCCGTAAAAGCGAACTTGGGGAAAGCTATTGTCGATGGTGGGCTTAGGGAAGGAGAGAACGTGGGCGAGGTGGAACAAATCCTCTCTTCGGGGCTTTGAAACCTAATGAAATAGCCTCAGCTTTTCTATTCCGAATGACTGGACTGAAAAGTTTTTGGGATTATTTCCCAGTCAATCAAAACCATTCTTCAGTCGAATTTCATTCTGCTTTTTTTGAGATTTTGGCGCTTATGACAATCAACTTGTAGACAAATTCTATTCTAGGCGTATTTATCAATCGGAATTTTTGCTCATCTACGCAATCATATCAATGAAAGTGAGTGAGTAACCGGCAAAACGGCATATGCTTTACTTTAATGGCAACCCTGAAGAGCATTTTCTTTTTCTTTCGAAGAATGCAAATGGCGCTTCAATGACGGGGCAACTGATAAGAACAGTAAAATCTTATCCTGAGGAGTGAAATGATTATCTTCCACCCCTTGTCCATATTGGCCGCAAAACAGTTACATAATAAAAAATGGAAATAACTTTTAAGAGTTATTTCCACGTTCATTCGATGAATTTAACAACACTTCAATCAAGAAGATCAGATATCTTCCTGCTCATTGTTGGCTGTTGAGACATTTGTGTCCAGTTGAATATTTTCCTGCGAGCCAATATCTCTCTCTGGCATATTTGCGCTCTTCTCCATCTTGCTGAAGGAGGTTTCATTATGTGTCTTGTCAGCTTTGGCGGCATCAACTTTTTTATCAGTATTTTTACCGCTAGAAGGCAAGGGCGGCAAACCGGAATTTGTCTTTTTTGCCGTTTTTAGACTGTTCTTGGTTGCATCGTCAGTATTGGCAGAATCTGCACTGAGACCATTGGCCCCATCAGCATTTTCAGCATCAAAAGTACTGTCCGACAAAGTAATGCTATCAGTAATATTGTCCGGAACTTTCAATGCTTTATTGTCAATTCCGTTGACTTTATCATGTTGATCCAAGCCGTTATTATTATCTGTTTTACCATCAACAGTATTATCAGACCGTCCTTGGACTGCTTCAAAGAGCTTTTCCATTTCAGCGCGTGCTTCATCAAGATTTTTTTGATGAAAAGCCTCTTCGGAAGCAGTTTGTTGTTCTTTTATAAGCTCTGTAATATGAGCCATTATTTCTGCGACGCTTGCAGATATCGGATAATGTGGCCTCGGTTCTACAATAGGAATTTGTTCGACAACCGAGTCGGTCCGAGCCGTCTGGTTAGAAGGCGTCGCTACTCGCACTGTCGTCAACGAACGGGCGCCAGATGTAGCATCAACCGGTTGCATAATTACTCTCCAAAACTATCAACAAGCTCCAATCTTCATGATTTTCCTTGTTACGTTTCGAGCTCCTCATAAGCCTTATTGGCATAATATTCTATTTATCCGAAAAGTGCAAGAATTCTCGTTATTTTTTGATTTGTCAAACGAAATATAAAGGGGCAGATAGACCTTTAAAACAGCTATGTTTCAAAATTTTTCATAGGACAGATGTGTTTTTAAAAACACTCTTTCCATTCGGGATCCGAAAATTTTTATTTAAAAATCGGATATGGAAATATAAAAAATTTTTTAATCGGATAATTATTGAAACATGTTATATAAAACAATTGGATAAAAACGGAAACGAATAATTATAGTTATTTTTTGAATATGTATAAATAAATAGCTTAATCAAGCAAATTTATTGAAAAAATGCGGTCACCCCATTCGTTCAGAAGCATAGCTTCCCGGTGTCGCCGGAAATACGACGGTCCGGTTGTCGTTGATAAAAAC
>CAMLLT010000306.1 GCA_946480935.1 uncultured Bartonella sp.
CCGTGGCCACCGTTTTATCAATCCATGACATTGATGTTTCAAAAAGAAGTTGCTGAACGTATTGTCGCACTTCCTGACACGCCTCATTATGGGCGGCTCAGCGTTCTTACCGGATGGCGTGCTCTTGCACGAATAGCATTCGACGTTCCAAGACAGGCTTTCACACCACCGCCGAAAGTTACATCCTCTATTGTTCACATTGTTCCTTATCAAAATCCGCTGCCCTGCTCATCACGCAATCTGGAAAAAGTCACCAGAGCAGCATTCGGACAAAGGCGGAAAATGCTCCGACAAAGTCTGAAATCGCTTGGCGGAGAGTTGTTATTGGAAAAAACCGGAATTGACGGAACAAGGCGTGCTGAAACACTCGAAATAAAAGAATTCGTCGCTCTTGCCAAAGCGCTAGAGAATTAAAAATAAATCTATTTTCGAGATTACGAACAAGAAATTGCCGTTTTATGTATCATCGTTCAGAGCTGAACCATCGGAACTCAACAGAAAGTCATGTTGAAAGTTTTTATTTGTTTATATTTCTTGCCTGCCAAAACAAGGTGGAAAACTTGAACAGGGTGAATAAGCGTAACCGGAAAAATTTTTAAAACGCATAATAAGTTAACAATACAAAACTTTATTGGATTTTAAGGCGAAAAATATTTTCGTTCCACTATTTGGCTGCTTGTCGTCTATATCTTTGCCGCGATAGGATGTCCGGCTTACCAGAGGGAAAGATTGATTAGATAAACCGATAGATAGGCCCCGCTAAACATGCGTGTTGACGCTTTTAATAAAGTTATAGTGTCTCATCTCATCCTACACTAATTCTCTTCTCTCGCCGACCAACAAGGTTTTAAACGGGCAGATATTTCCGTTGCGGTTTCAATCATCCCTCAGCCATTCGTATCATCGCATCCCGGCATTTAAAGAAGCTTGAAAAATGGAGGTAAAGCTTGTGCCATTCATGCAAATGTTGCAAACGCCATATAGTCCTTTTAATCGACAGTATTTTTCTATTGCTATTCCAAACAATGCAGGAATAACGAAGCGGCTTCCTCCAACGTCATTTCCGGAAAAGAATGTTCAGTCCTCTTAATATTTTCATGTGCCAATCATCGTTTCGCAGTTTGTCGGCTGGAAAACGCATTATAGCATCAACTGCTCTGGACAGAATTAGCAGGGATATGAACGCTGGAAAAAATCTTAACCATTCGTCGGAAATGGAAAACGCTGAACCGTGCTTTTGCTCGAACACAAGGTTTTTTTCATTTGGCAAAGCAGCAAACATCACACCCATATTCTCTCAATCAGAAAGATGTCGCTGCAAAAATTAAGCCGGAAAATTTTCAAATGGGCAGCCCAAAAGGTTGAAAATCTTTGACTTGTCTTGTTTTTTTTAAAGAGAAAAATCGCTTTTCCCCCCTTATCAGGACTGAATGAAATACCCTGATGTCGTCCAGAAAAACCAGAACAAAGAAAGTTTTAAGCGCATCACGGAAATTCCGTCGTCGAGTTAAGATTTTAGGTAAAGATTATCTCTTCAAGAATTCATTCAATCTTTTCATCCAGCAAACTCTTTACGAATGAATCGATATAGAGACAGCGCCGGCGTTTTATAGCCTCGGCAAGATGAATTGCTTTTATCAATGCAAATGATTGCTCCAAATCCTGATTGATAATGACATAATCATAAGATCTGAAGTGCTCGATTTCGCCACGGGCATTATGGAGCCGTAAACTAATTACATCTTGTGAGTCTTCGGCTCGACGATTTAATCGTGATTTCAATTCCTTCATCGAAGGGGGCAGAATAAAAACGGAAACAACATCATCCGGCATTTTTTCCTGCAATTGTCTTGCCCCTTGGTAATCGATATCGAAGAGCATATCCCGCCCGCTTGCTAGAGCCGTTTCAACAGTCTCCCGCAATGTGCCATAATAATGTCCGTGAACTTCCGCCCACTCTATAAGTTCGTCATTATCGCGTTTTTGTTCAAACTCTTTTCGGCTTATGAAGTGATAATGAACGCCATTGACTTCGCTCGGCCGACGTTCGCGCGTGGTGACGCTGACGGATAATCCAAGATGCCCATCTTCCAGCAATAAACGAGATAAAGTGGACTTTCCGGCTCCCGAAGGCGAAGACAAAACCAATAATACACCCCGCCGTCTGCCAGTATTTTTCAGGTTGAGCGCACGTTCAGTTGTATTTTCCATTCAATAATGTCCTTATCAATTATCTCGAAACAGTTGCATATCCCGCTTCTGTCCGTCTTATTCAACATTTTGCAGTTGTTCGCGAAACTGGTCAATAACGGTTTTCAAGGATAATCCTGCAGTAGAAAGGGAAGCTGTATGGGCTTTCGAACACAGAGTATTGGCTTCCCGATTGAATTCTTGCGCCAAAAAATCCAGTCGTCGGCCAACAGGTTCATCCAGTGCCAATAGATATCGTGCTGCCTTTACATGTTCTTCAAGTCGATCAAGCTCTTCCTGAACGTCTACTTTGGTGGCAATAAGAACTGCTTCTGTCTCCAATCTTTGTGGATCGAGTTTGTCACTTGTAACAATGAGCGATTCAACAAGTGTCTTTAACCGCTCCTTGATAGCTTCTTG
>CAMLLT010000307.1 GCA_946480935.1 uncultured Bartonella sp.
TTGTTATTGGACGGGCGGTTAGCCCAAAAATTAAAAAAAGAACTTGAATTCATGAGGTAGCCTCCATTCGGGTGGAATTTTTCATTCGCGCTTCCGGTCGTTTCCGGAATGGTCACGCAATGTCTTTTGACTGATTTGTCGTTCAATTTATGAGGCTCATGCTCAAGCGGCGGGTGTAGACAAGCCTCTTGTCTCCCATGTCACTGAAAGGCGTTCTAAAACTTGTTAATTGTTTCAAAACGAGCGGCAATAACTTTCATTTTTTTGGGTTCGGCAGATCGTAAACAAGCCGTTCTAGAATTCGACAGGCTGGTAAAATATGCCCATGTCGAGGAAAATGAGCAGGGTTATGATGTTAACTTGATACTTGTAGATCCGCATGAGCCAATATTGGCAAAGGATTATGTCGTACAAACTTGGAAAAGGAGACTTGATTTTCTGAACAGTCAAGTTCGTCCGGTCGGCTGTTATATCATTTCTTCAAATGATATGGTCGACCAACCGAATATCATCTATATTTATCAGGGTGAAAAGGCGAATTTTATTTATGATAAGAAAAGCTGCCCTAATAGTCAGTAGAAGAAAGTTAATTCAAATCCGTCTCGCGACTATATTTTTACTAGACAACGCGAAAGGAGACCTTTTGGCGAGGCGGACGAGCAGGAGTTTCAGTCAAACCAAAAATTAAATTTTCGAATTCTTCCAATGGTAAATGTAATTCACGAGCGATTTTGCCCTTATCGATGCCAGAATGCCACAAATCTTGAAGTATCATATTCCAGATAACAGACCGTTCTTTTGGCATACTATTTGGTTCGCTCGTTTTATACATTTGGTTTTTTTGGATACAAAAAATCCGATATTGCCAATCACTTATTAAAGCGAGCTTATGGAGGCGATAACTCAACGCAGCTAGAGACACTCCCCATCGCTGTTTTTCTTTGATTAGTTGGTTTAAACTACGAACGTTTGATATATTAGCTCTAACGTCAGCTTCGGGCATGAGAAATTCGCTCGCAAACTCATTTGCTTCCTTTTCAGCATTTAGTTGTTGTGGGCCGCCGTGCCGATGAAGTATTAGGTGTCCTAACTCATGAGCTGCATCAAATCTGCTTCTTTCCGCAGTTTTAAAAGTATTTAGAAAGATATATGGCTTCTCTCCTCTCCATACCGAGAAGCCATCAAGGTTTTTTGTCTGTTCCGCTAAACTAAATATTCTAATCCCTTTTGCTTCTAAGAGTTTTAGAATATGTCCAATAGGTCGTTCACCAATTGTCCAACATTGACGTAATGCTCGTGCAGCATGCTTGGGCGATCCTAATTCGCTCAAATCAGGTAGATCGACTAGCGGTAAATCATAACGACTTTCCATCCAGTCTGAAACTTCATACGCCAGTTCACCGGCAGATATTGCCGCATCACGTTCTTTTGCGGTCATAGTCGATAAACTTCTAAAACTCGGAGCATTTCGACTGATAGGGTCGCCTGGCTCTTGCTCGAAAAAAGACCTAGGAAAACCTAAAATGGATACAAGTTTTGCAATGGTTCGTTCATCAGGCGTATTTTTCCCACTCGATATTCGGGACAAGGTAATGGGCGATAGATTTGCGCGCGCAGCAAGTTCCCTTGCTGAAAGCTGCGCGCGCTTTCTCGCCTGTTCCAATCTTTTTAAATTAAACATAGCTATTTTTTACGCTTGATTTCTGGTTCGATTTCGAATTTTTCAGAGTCATTTTTAATCTTACTAATATTATCTACACCAATGTCATCAGCTTTTTCAATTAGAAATATGCGTTTATGAAATCCATAAAAATTCCCATTTTTGACCATTTTTGGTAATGAAAGCTCGGCCGTAACTCGATCTTCATCATATGATACGCACAAATACCATAACAAGTTGATTAACTTTTCTGAATCTTTATTGGAGGGAAGCGTTATAGAAGTTTGTTCGTCTCTAAATAAATCTCCCTGTGCTGACTCAATTAATTGTGCACTTCCATCCCCTTTTCTTGAAATCGATCGGGGCTCTCTGAATGAATTCGCAGCAATATCTACATTTTGGTAGGTCAATTGCAATTTGTTATTGGGATTTGTTACTAACTCGATATTCTTGTATTGACTTTTGTGCCAACCCTTTGCAAGGTATAACTTACGTAAATGGCGCGTACCATATATATAGGATGTTATCCCTTTTGCGTTTGCGGGATCAATAGTTAAACATCCCAGCCTTGCAGCTAAGGTATTTTTTATAACTTCATCAATTAGCTCTTCTCTGGTAGTTGAAAAAACAGAAAGTGCCTGAAAAACATCTGTTTCCCCTCTTATTATATTTTCCGGATTCATTACTTAGCCTATATTTTATCGATGATTCCTCAAAACTGTCAGAAAAAATTAACACGGTCAAGTTATTCAATGTATAAATACGTTAATGTTAACATATTTTGTTTTTATAAGCTTCAGTTAAGCGAATATTCGAAATATAGATATCTGACGCATGCATGATGATATGGTTGTTAGATATTTCTCATCATTGAAGCCTTTCCATATCAAATCCGAGCTTGTTGTAATTGACCATTAACAATCCGCTTTCGGGGTGGGTCACA
>CAMLLT010000308.1 GCA_946480935.1 uncultured Bartonella sp.
CGACTTTCAGCATGATATTCATCAAGCTTGCGGTAAAGTGTTGAACGACCGATCCCGAGGCGACGGGCTGCTTCGCTCATGCGTCCACGATAATGGTTCACTGTGCGTTCAATGATTTCCCGTTCAAGTTCATTATAGGCACGAACCTGACCGTTATCGTCAATAAGATGAACGGAATACCGGTCATTTTTTTCTGCTATTTCTACCGGTGCATTGCTTCTGAAATCGGCAAGCTGATTTCCGGTTAATTGCGGGAAGTCACGAATTGTCAAAAGTGGCCCTTGGCTCAGCAATACGGCGCGAAAAAGCACATTTTCCAGTTCACCAACATTTCCTGGCCAATCATGCTGCAATAAAAGCGAAAGTGCCGAACCTGCTACACCATGCACATGTGGTTGACCGCTTTCAACAACAATATGTTCAATGGCACGCTGCGCAATATCGGCAAAATCATCACGCCGTTCACGAAGCGGGGGAATAATTACGTGACATTCTCTTAACAGATCATAGAATTCCTTCAAAAACAGACCGTCTTCGACAAGCCCCTGAAGCCGTGAAGTTGAAATAGTTGTCAAACGGAACTTGGGTTCTTCGCCTTTTTCAGCTTCCTTGCGTTTCTTCAGAAACTCAACCCAACGCTTCTGTTGATTGATTTCAAGACGATCAATCTCGCAAAGACAAATTGTTCCATGGTCAATCGCGTTGATATGCGGCAGAATCTTTGTTTCCCACTTTTTTGCGTCCTGCAGGGGATCAGAAATCGGCACACATTGGATACGAACAAATTTACCTGTTGCGTAAGGACTTTCGTGGTGGATAACGCGGGCAAGCGTCTCTCTGCCAGTTCCTTTTTCTCCTTCGATGAGAAGATTTTTCGTCGATAAAGCAGCTTGTTTTGCCCGTTCAAAAGGCTCTTTCATTGCTTCACTATTTGCGTAAAGGTCGGAGAACCGCAAATGGTTTTCCTGCTGGCGACGAATGTAATGCACTTCACGCTCATAGGTATTGTTGATAGAGAGATTGCCGAGTGTCACACTCAATCTTAGTGATGTAATCGGATAAACGAGATAATCAACGGCTCCCGCCTTCAGACTCTTCTGAAGGAGTTCCTCATTTTCTACATCGGACATAACAACGAGTGGAGCGGCAAATCCGGTAACGCGGATTGTTGAAATGAGATCGGTTCCGCCGAGGTCACTCATCATCAAGTCGACCAACGCAAATGAAATATTGCGGCGTTTACGCAATAAATCCAGTGTGCGTAATCCATTTTCTGCTTCAATTACACGATATCCGAGAGCACGAAGAATGGAAGAAGTGTTGGCTCGTTTACCATAGTCTTCGGCTGCTACTAGTATAGGACCCATCATTGCTTTCATCATCTCCTTTGTGAGGACGAAAACGCATAGATAGGCGTTTGGTTGCAAAACATAGGTTTACCTCGTTTGCCCCGCAAGCTTCAGACTACTATCAATCTGATGATTACATGCAACAGAAAAGAGAATTTTTTCCAAAAAAAAAGCTTTTCCGTTGATTTCCGTCAAAAGCGACATATTGATTGAGCTATAACATGTTGGTACAGCTGTTATCAGTTGTTATCTTGCCGCTTGATGTCGGTTTTTTGGAGCAAACCTGATGAAACCTATTGCGTCCACTCTTTGTCTTACAGCAATGGCTTTTGCCCTTGCAGCCTGTAATCTTTCACAAAATTATGGCCAGCGTCCTTCGGTGCAGAATATTCCGACAGGAATTGATGGCCAATGGGTCGATAAAAATGGTATCGTATCTTCGTTCAGAAACGGTATCTTCGAGACGCGTTCTTCCGATACAAGGGAAAAGCTTTCAGAAGGAAATTATCGCTTCAGCAATCCGCAACTTGTCGAAATTGAAATGCGTTCAATTGTTCGTGGAACTGTTTCACGCGTTAATTGTGCAATTTCAAACAGTTCGATGCAGCTCTTGTGCACCTCAAGCAGCGGTTCGCAATTTTCTTTAAATAGAAAAATCTAATAAAAAACGGAAAGACCAGACTGGAATTTTATGGCAGATCAAAAAAGTAAGGTTGGCGTTCTCCTGATTAATCTGGGAACGCCAGAGGGTACTGATTCAACAAATGTTCGCAAATATTTGCGTGAATTTTTGTCAGATCGACGGGTAATAGAATGGCCACGCATTTTATGGTACCCGATTCTTTATGGAATTGTTCTCAACGTACGACCGAAAAAGTCCGGTGCACTTTATAAGCGTATCTGGAATTATGAATTGAACGAGTCGCCTTTGCGCACTTATACACGTGCTCAGGCTGAAAAGCTCGGTCCACTCCTTGATGAGCCGAATGTCGAGGTTTATTGGGCCATGCGCTATGGCAAGCCATCGATTGACGAGGTGCTCGGCACTATGATCGAAAAGGGCTGCGAGAAAGTTCTGTTTTTCCCCCTTTACCCTCAATATTCTGCAACAACAACGGCGACAGTACTTGACGCAGTATTCGCAAGCCTTGAAAAACGCCGTTATCAACCGGCTATACGCACTGTTCCCCCTTATAGTGATGATCCGGTTTATATTGACGCGCTTGCCCATTCTGTCGAAACACATTTGAAG
>CAMLLT010000309.1 GCA_946480935.1 uncultured Bartonella sp.
AAATTCTTCAGGTCAATGAGCCGAGCACATTGAATGCCGATTTGAGCTATCGTCATATTGGTAACGATATTTCGTGCAATCTGGGTTCGCTTAATATCGCTAAAGCCTTCCAGTCCGACGATTTCGGAAAAACGGTTGAAACAGCAGTCCGGGCTTTAACAGCGGTTTCCGAAATGAGCGATATTGTTTGTGTGCCATCAATCGAAAAGGGCAATCGCGAGGCGCACGCTATCGGCCTCGGTCAAATGAACTTGCATGGCTTTCTTGCCAAGGAGCATATTTATTACGGCTCTCCGGAAGCACTCGATTTCACCAATCTCTATTTTTATACAGTTGCTTTCCATGCATTGAGAAGCTCGAACCTTATTGCCAAAGAAAAGGGAAAAACATTTCAAGGTTTTGAACAATCGGCCTATGCCGACGGGCGTGCGTTTAAAAAATATCTCACTCAAAAGTTCGAGCCGGAAACGCAACGCATCAAACAGCTTTTTGCTGATCGCCATTTCACGATTCCCACTGTGAAAGACTGGCAGGAGCTTGAGCAATCGGTTAAAAAATGGGGGCTTTATAACCGGTATTTACAGGCGGTTCCGCCCACCGGCTCGATTTCCTATATCAATAATGCCACAGCATCCATTCACCCGATTGTTGCAAAAATAGAAATACGCAAAGAAGGCAAGATCGGTCGTGTCTATTATCCGGCACCTTATATGACCAATGATAATCTTGAATATTATCAGGATGCTTATGAAATAGGACCGGAAAAGATCATTGATACCTATGCAGCAGCCGGTCAGCATGTCGATCAAGGCTTGTCATTAACGCTGTTTTTCCCCGATACGGCCACGACGCGCGATATCAACAAAGCGCAAATCTACGCCTGGAAGAAAAAACTCAAAACCATCTATTATGTGCGGCTACGCCAAAAGGCCTTGAGCGGAACCGAAGTTGAAACCTGTGTTTCCTGTAGCCTTTAAGGATAATTTCCGATGCTAACAAACCATTTAAAAACCATTCCGGCGATCAACTGGAACAAAATTGAAGATGAAAAAGATCTCGAAGTCTGGAACAGATTGACAGGAAATTTCTGGCTTCCGGAAAAAGTCCCACTTTCCAATGATGTTTCCTCATGGGCAAGTTTGACACCGGCAGAACAACAATTGACCATCCGTGTATTCACCGGACTTACTCTTCTTGACACAATGCAGAATTTTGTTGGCGCCATTTCGCTTTTGCCGGATGCAATCACTCCCCATGAGGAAGCGGTGCTTACCAATATTGCTTTTATGGAAGCTGTCCATGCCCGTTCCTATTCGTCGATTTTTTCGACATTGTGTCTGACGAAAGATGTCGACGAAGCCTATCGTTGGTCTGAAGAAAATGCTTTTCTTCAAAAAAAAGCGGCACTCGTTCTTGATTATTATAACGGTAATGATGCTTTGCAGCGAAAAATTGCCTCGGTTTTTCTGGAAAGTTTTTTGTTTTATTCCGGCTTTTATCTGCCGATGTATTGGTCAAGTCGGGCAAAACTCACCAATACCGCCGACCTTATCAGGCTTATCATTCGTGACGAAGCAGTGCATGGCTACTATATCGGTTATAAGTTTCAAATCGGCTTTAACAAGCTTCCTCAAAGCGAGCAGAATGAAATGAAAGATTTTACCTATACGCTTTTAATGGAGCTTTACGATATAGAAACAAAATATACCGAACAGCTCTATGACGGGGTGGGGTTAAGCGAAGAAGTGAAGGTATTTTTGCACTATAACGCGAATAAGGCATTGATGAATCTGGGATTCGAGCCTTTGTTTCCACCCGATATTTGCAAAGTCAATCCGGCTATTCTTTCAGCTCTTTCACCGAATGCAGATGAAAATCATGATTTCTTTTCAGGCTCCGGATCGTCCTATGTGATTGGTAAAGCCGTCGCCACGGAAGATTCAGACTGGGATTTTTAAATGGACTATTAAAACGAAAGAGGAGGGGGAGGGCCTCCTCTTTTTTGTTATGCTGGTGAGAGGGTAAAAAACGCAAACTACCGTTCAATTTAAGCTTTGTTGAAATGGCGGACGCTTTTTCGGAATGAAAGAATATTCACCAGACAAATAGGCAAAAAATGAACTTTCATCCTCAAAGAATTTTCGGTCATGAAGCTTCAGACTGCTTGTTCAATTCATAAAGCGATATGTTTCCAAAACGCAAGGATCATTCGCAATAATATGACAGTGAAGCCGTTTACTTCCATCGGTCACATAGAAAGGATATCCACCGGAGCTTGATCATAATCAAAACGGGATGGTTATTGGTCAGGACAATGGTGTGTTTAATACCCGGAGCGGGCAATCGGAAACCGCGAGAGGCTGATCACACAGGATTCAATAATTTCCTGACGATAACGATAGAGTTTTGCCGGTCTTCCACCTGTTTGTGTTTCACGTTCGCCTACTTCTTCGATAATTCCCTGTTGTTCAGTCAAACGACGGAAGTTCGGTTTATGAAGGCGCCTTCCTATAATCGCTTCTACCGTTTTTTGTAGCTGTAATAATGTGAATTTTTCCGGTAACAGTTCAAAGACCACAGCTCTATATTTTATTTTTCTT
>CAMLLT010000310.1 GCA_946480935.1 uncultured Bartonella sp.
GATGATGAAGATGCGGTTGATAACCTGATTGAACAACCGGCGGCTGCACGTACGGCAAAAGTTACAGAAAAGATCGTCGAAAAAGTCGTTGAAAAATATATTCATGAACGCGAAAAATTACCGAATCGTCGGCAAGGCTACACGCAAAAGGCGATTGTTGGCGGACATAAAGTCTATCTTAGAACCGGTGAATTCGGTGATGGTCGTTTAGGTGAAATCTTCATTGATATGCACAAGGAAGGCGCTGCATTCCGTGCAATGATGAACAATTTCGCTATCGCCATTTCGCTTGGGTTACAATATGGCGTACCGTTGGAAGAATATGTTGATGCTTTCACTTTCACCAAGTTCGAACCGGCTGGAATGGTTCAGGGAAATGATGCAATCAAAAATGCAACGTCAATTCTTGACTATGTTTTCCGGGAACTAGCGGTTTCTTACCTCGGGCGTTATGACCTTGCCCATGTTGATATGTCGGACTTTTCCAACACAGCTCTGGGTAAAGGCGTAAAAGAGGGTAAGACAAACCTGATATCGACAGGTTGGACACGCGGTTACAAACTGACAGATCCCAAAGGGCCGGTTGCAAAAATTGCGACGCCAGCCACAAAGTCGAATGTAACGACATTAAAAACTGCAACTGCTGTTCAATCAAAATCTTCATCAGCTTTGGAAACGCATGGTGCTACTGCTTTGAAACAGGACTTGGCCGAAGAAGAAAACAAGATCAATAATTTGTTCGATGCCGATACTTCTGAAGAAGCAAAAGTTGAAGAAATTGCCAATGAAGTTGCAGAGGCCAAGAAACTCGCATCTGACCGCAGAAAACAGGCTATGATGCAAGGCTACACCGGAGATATGTGCTCCGAATGTCAGAATTTCACAATGGTGCGTAATGGTACTTGTTTGAAATGTGACACATGTGGTGCTACAAGCGGTTGTAGTTGATCATTTTACACTTTTCCTAATTCTCCTAACGGCCCCTTCGAGGGCCGTTTTTTTGTCATCCCCCTTTTGGTTACAGAACGCGAAATTCATGTTCTGCTTTTTTCATTCCCGAAACTCGAATGGAGCGCACAAAAGATCTGTCAAAAAGTCCTGACTGACCGCTCGATTGCGTTATTTTCTAATTTCTCAAATCTATTCCGGATAGACTGCTCATCGAATATAAAAATCGATAGCCGTAACACGCCAGACCGATGAAAAAATCGACGAAAACAATTTGTTCTATTGTTCATGAAGTTCCATTTACATTAACAACAAATGCAGCTTGTTATAAATTCGCGGTCACAAGCTGATTTGTGGTTCTCGTCCGATCAAAGCGTTTTCCAAAAACCGGATAGATAATTACAATCTCTTTTCGTCAATTTATCTTATGCCGGTCAACCTGTTATTGGTTCATTGCGAGGTTGGCAATTCAAGCAATATCCGCTCTGAGCAACTCAAAATTCCGGAAAACATTCAACAACTGGAAGTTCACGAAAATCCTTGTCAATGACAATAGAATTAATCTCGAAAAAGTCTCATCTTCCGGCAGAATAATCAATTTCATCAGCGAGAAGCTCGCAAGCTATAGTTTGCTCTTTTGTTATTTTATCGAATGAGAAAACAATCAGACATAAGCCTTCAACCCGAATGAGGAGTTCACAGATTTATAACGGTAAAACCCGCTGCAAGTTTTATCGCTTCATGATTAGCTTATCTGGAAACTACCGAACTTTTCGAACGTTCAACCTTGCTCAAATTCAGTTCCCGTTCCTCACGCCCTGCCCTCGGCAAAAGGAAAGAATTCCGTGAACGTGTTAAAAGACAAGTTTTAAACAGCCATAAAAACCAACGAGCCTAAAACTGGCGACAAGATATTTTCGATAACACAAATATTCAAGCGGCCCCTTTACCCCAGAGAGCCAAGAACTTTCATCCAATCGTAATTGAAAAGAAAATACCTCAAAAAAGCGACAAAAACCGAATGGTTTAAATATTCACTTTTTGATTCAAGTTTTTTAATTATAAGACTGATTTTTAAATGTTTTTCACTTATAAAAGTTTCGCATCAGTTCCTTGGAATGATCGGACAATTGCGCTTCTCTGGTGACATTTCCTCTCTATGCAGCCGCAACCACAAAACGCATATCCTTACTGATCGCATTTTAGATAACGACTTTGAGGCCTGTGACCATAAGTTCGTTTTCTAATAAGCTTGAACAGTTCTTTTTCAAAAAGATTTAAATTCTTTTCCAATCACTGCCCAATTGGTGCCGGAACCATGTCATTTGGCGTTTTGCATAACGGCGCGTACCTGTTTTGGCTTTGACAATTGCCGTTTCGATTGAGTCTTCACCTCGTAAAACACGGTTGAATTCTGGTACACCAATGGCTTTCATAGCTGGCATTGATGGATCCAATCCCAGTTTTATCAGTGAACGCACTTCGTCCAAAGCGCCATTATCAACCATTTTATCGAAACGATCTTCTATACGGCGATAAACAAGGTTACGGTCCGGCATTAAAAGTAATTTGGTGACATCTTCACCTTCAAGTACCGGTTTAGTTTTTTGACTTTGCCAATAACCAAG
>CAMLLT010000311.1 GCA_946480935.1 uncultured Bartonella sp.
TTTTCAACCCTTTTTGATACTCCACGGGAAGAGAAGTTTCTGGGTAAGAATAACAAGTTGGAACAAGATAAGCGACATGGCAGCCAGCACAAAAAGCCCCGCCCAGGCTTGCGGTATTTTATAAATTGAAGTGGAAAGCTGGAGGAAGAAACCTATGCCTTTATCGGCCGAAACAAATTCGGCAACAACCGCGCCGATGACGCATAAAGTAATGGAAATTTTCAAGGCCGAGAAAATATAGGGCACGGCATAGGGCAGGCGGATTTGCAATATTTCACGGCGAACCGGTGCGCGGAGCGATTTTGACAATTCGATCAGTTCGGGCGGTGTAGAAAGAAGCCCTGTCGAAGTGGCAATAACCAGCGGAAAAAACGAAATAAGAAAGGTGATGAGAATGCGCGGAAAGTCACCCGAACCGAAGGCGACAATGACAATCGGCGCAATGGCGACAACCGGTGTCGACTGGATAATGACCAATAACGGATAAACTGTTTTCGATAAAAGCGGCGAGCGGATGAGACAGACAGCAAGCGGCAAAGCAATCAGAATGGATACGAAGAAGCCGAGAAGTGCCACCCGCAAGGTTGCAAATATATGAACAGCCCAACGCGATCCATCAATCACATGGAAAGCTTTGAAAATTTCAACCGGCTGCGGCAGGATGAAAGAGGGAATGGCAAAAAACACCGCTGCCAATTGCCAGATCACAAGAATAGCCACAATGAGCAACACTGCCGGTAAAGCCGACATTAGCGAGGAGAGGTGAAACAGCTTTATCTTCTTCCTGTTAAGCGAGCTTTGGCTTGATGAGGAGGTTTCTGAGGGTGTGAGCGAAGTCATGGACCACCTTTTGGTTTGCAGTTTCGGCATTGCGTGGCCGTCCGAGCGGCACGTCGAGTTCGGTTAAAACAGTTCCCGGCCGGCCGGCGAGAACCAGCACACGGTCGGCAAGAATGGCAGCTTCATTGACAGAATGGGTAATGAACATCACGGTTTTCGGCCGGTCGGAAAAAATTCTTAAAAGTTCAAAGCCCATTTCATCGCGGGTTAATGCATCAAGGGCAGAAAACGGTTCATCCATTAACAAAATATCGGGGTCGAGATGAAGCGCGCGGGCAATGCCGACACGCTGCTGCATACCGCCCGACAATTCTTCCGGCATACGTTTTTCAAAACCGGTAAGGCCGATCATGCGCACAAGTTCATGGGCTTTATCAATATCGGCGGAATTGACCTTGCCGAATTTGTGTTTGATCGGAAAAGTAATATTGTCCACAATATTGAGCCATGGCAGCAATGTCGGGCGCTGAAAAACAATGCCGACATCTTCACGCGGCTCCTTGACCGGCATACCGAAAACTTCCACCTTGCCCTGTGTCGGTTTCAAAAGACCGGCAATCAACCGCAAAAGCGTGGATTTGCCACAACCGGAAGGCCCCAATACCGCAAGAAATTCGTGATAGCGAACATCGAAACTAATATTGTGAAGCGCTTGTGTTCGCCCTGTCGATGTCGTGAAAAACTGGCTTAGCCCTTCAAAGCGGATAGAGGGGGGAGAAATCGCATTGCTTGATTTTATTTCTATGGGTTGCAATTGGCTTGTTGTCATTTGAAGCCCTCCAGATTTTCGGAAAAACCGGTTTTAACGGCACTTTCAGCGGTCACCGCATTCGGGTCGAGGTTTAACGCTTCGGCAGTCTTTTGCCATGTGCGTTGAAGCTTGTCGCGACGGAAAGTGCCAAGGCCGTATTGATCTGTTTCGTCATTGTAAATGAGCTTCAATGTATCGAGAAGCGAACCTTTAACACTCTGCCGATCAAGTTCGGGAACACTTTCCATCACCGCATCGACCGCTTCATCGGGATGTTCATGCATGAATATGATTGATTGGCGATAGGCTTTGATAAAGCGTGTCAGAACATCGGGCCGTTCGGAAATGAATTTGTCTGAAGCAATCAATGAACTGCCATAAAGATCAAGGCCGCTTTCCACCCAAGGAAAGGCTCTGATTTCTTTGTGCGCAATTCTGGCCTGTTCTTCGTAACGCGTGTAGTCGGTGAGCCACGCAATAATCACATCGGTCTTTCCGGTTATCAACATCGGCCCCAAAGCACCGGAGTCGACCCGTGTGAGCGCAATATCATCCATGGATAAATTTTGGGTTTTCAGAAAAGGCGGCAGGAAAAGATTGGAAGCGGTAAAAGGCGAGGTGGCAACAGCTTTGCCCTTTATATCGGCGATTTTCTGAATGGGGCTATCGGAAAGCACATAAAACGCATGCGGCGGTTTGTTGAAGATCGACATAACCGCGCTTACCTTCACATTTGCGCTTACACGCGCGGCCATGAGCGCGGTGATGTCTGCTGCTCCCACATCGCTCACTCCGGCAGCAATGCGGGTAATTGCGTCATTGCCGCCACGCCCCGGTTCAATCGCAACATCAAGCCCTTCGGATTTGCAAAACCCTTTGTTCACACAAACATAAATGGCGGTTTTATCGCCACCGGGTAACCAGTCGAGTTGAAAACGCACTTTGTCAGGGGC
>CAMLLT010000312.1 GCA_946480935.1 uncultured Bartonella sp.
ATATTATAATTTTATTTTTTTTCGTTTCTAAGTGATTATTATTAAAGGTTTTTTACAGTATATTCGAACTATTCTAAAACTTGAGTATTGACATTAGGTTTCAATATTTATCTTAATCATTTGTTAATTCTATACTTTTTTAATCAACTTTAAATTCGAGGGATTGTTTATGTCGATCGGACGCAGTGAAGGAGAACATTTTTCAAACGATCAGGGATTCGTGGCTTGTCAGAATTCGATGACGGAGAAGAAAATTCTGGATGGCCAAAGGGACATGGCTGCCCAAAGCTTGAGAGCGGAAAACGAAACGGATTGGGGGCAAAAATCCGGTGCGGGTAAAAGCTTCTCGGAGAGAAAAGGTTTCGGCGCAAGCCGGAAAATGTTGGTTGCATTTGCTTGCAGCACGATTTTTTCAACGAGCCTATTTTTTGATGGCGCAGCCCTTGCCGAGACAGTCAATGACGAGGTGAAAATTGCCAATAATGGCAAGCAAAGCAAGCCCTTTATTGCGAAAAAAAAGCAAAACGCCACGGCGCAAAAAGCAGCAACTAACACCGGAGAAGCGGCTTCGAATTCTGCCGCTTCGGCTGATAATCAGGCGCCACTTGCCAATGAAGGCACGATGTTACGCCAAGTGGTGGTGAGTGCGACCGGCTTCGAGCAGAATGTGAAAGATGCGCCAGCCAGTATTTCGGTTATTCCGCGGGAGGAAATCGAAAAAGGGTCGTTCCGCGATTTGACCGACGCATTGAAGAATGTTCAGGGCGTTGCCGTGACGGGGACAGCCGCCGAACAGGATATATTCATTCGCGGGCTTCCCGGTGCTT
The DNA here is from genome assembly GCA_946480935.1 of uncultured Bartonella sp. Taxonomy (GTDB): domain Bacteria; phylum Pseudomonadota; class Alphaproteobacteria; order Rhizobiales; family Rhizobiaceae; genus Bartonella. The sequence goes on from CAMLLT010000312.1 coordinate 828, forward strand.
ATACGCTTATTCTGGTTGACGGCAAGCGCCAGAGCACGCGTGAAGCACGCACCAATGGCAATTCCGGTTTCGAGCAGAGTTTCATTCCACCGGCGGCGGCAATCGAGCGGATTGAAGTTGTGCGCGGGCCGATGTCTTCGCTTTACGGGTCGGATGCGATGGGCGGTGTTATCAATATCATTACCCGCAAAGTACCGCATAAATGGACCGGTTCCTTTACCATTGACGGTACGGCAAACCAGTACAGCAAATTCGGCAATACAGCCCAAGGAAGCTATTATGTTGGCGGCCCGCTGGCGCCCGATGTTGTGGGAATGCAGCTTTGGGGAAGAGGCTTGGGACGCGAGGAAGATGATATTATTTCCGGTTCGCCGAAGAAAAAGGAAATCGACATTACCGGCAAGGTTACTGTAACGCCGAACGAAAACAATGACCTCACCTTTGAAGCCGGTCACACAAGGTTGCGCCGCTATAGTTCGGTGGGGCACAATATCGAAAGAACCGAAAATATCAGCCGCAAACCGGTTGATACCTATAACAAGAATGATCGTGACCATTGGGTTGTCGGCTATACCGGCCGTTACGGCTTTACCACTGCCGATTTTTCCGTGTTGCAGGAAACCGCAAACCGTACCAATTACACATGGGACAGCCCGACCCACGATTATGTTGCCAATTTACGTTCGCCGGAAATAAGGAACACCGTGGTGGATGGCAAATTTACCACCCCGTTCGACATTTTCGGCCGCCACACATTGGTAACCGGCGGGCAATTCAACCGTGGGGCATTGACCGACCAGAACCCCGGTATGCGCACCGGACTTGATGAAGAGTTCACCATTGAACAATGGGCGGGTTTTGCCGAAGATGAATGGTGGTTGACCGATACATTCTCGCTAACCGGCGGGGTGCGTATGGACCACCACCAGATTTATGGCGAACATTGGAGCCCGCGCGGTTATGCTGTTTGGCATGCCACCGACAATCTTGTTTTCAAAGGTGGTGTTTCAACCGGCTTCAAAGCACCGGAAATTCGTGAAATTGCCCCCGGTTATGCTTATACGACCGGTGGTGGTAACTGTTTTTACGGGCGCAATCCCCCGAAGGGGCGCAACCGCTGCGGCGTGATTATCGGTGCCGACAATCTGGAAGCGGAAAAAAGTACCTCTTATGAATTTTCTACCATTTGGGACAATCTTGATAATCTCGAATTGGGGGCAACCTATTTCTACACCGATTTCAAAGACAAAATCACCAACCGGCAGGTTCTGGATAGCAATGGCAAACAGGTTGAATGGTCGGTTGACCCGAACTATGTGCTTTATGAAAACCTCAATATCGACGATGCTGTGATGCAGGGGGTGGAGCTTACCGGTTCATGGAAACCGATTGATGTTTTGACTTTCCGTTCCAACTACACCTATACCCATTCGGAACAGAAGAGCGGCGATTATGAGGGACTGCCTTTGGCAAGAACGCCCAAACACATGGCCAATGTCCGTGCCGAATGGCAAACACCGATTGAAAAGCTCGAAAGTTTTGCTGCCGCAACCTATCACGGCAAGGAAACCAATGCGGGTTTCAGAACCGGTACGGCCGGTAAGGCGGTTTACAAAGATGGCAAAGTTGTCGGCCGTGAATATGATGATTATTTCACCTTCGATATTGGCGGTTCTTACGCTTTTTCCGAAAATGTCAAACTGAATGC
>CAMLLT010000313.1 GCA_946480935.1 uncultured Bartonella sp.
AGAGCCAAAAAATCTGCCGCCGGTTATGATCTGACACGGCTCCTCGTTGGCTCGGAAGGCACGCTCGGGCTTTTTACCGAACTCACAATAAGGCTACATCCGATACCCGAAGTTGTATCGAGCGGCATTTGCACTTTTGCAACAATTGGAGACGCTTGTAATACTGTCATCGAATCCATCCAGTGTGCCATTCCCTTCGCACGTGTCGAATTGATGGATGAATTTATGGTCAAGGCATGTAACGCCTATTCCGGTTTGAGCCTTGAGCCACGCCCGACACTTTGCGTCGAGTTCCATGGCGATGAGGCAAGCGTTGCAAGCCAGGCCGCCACTTTCAGCGAGATTGCTGCTGCCCATGGTTCGAGCAATTTCCAGCAATCAACCGATCCGGAAAAACGTGCCCAGCTCTGGAAAGCCCGTCATAGTGCTTTATGGGCTGCCGAGGCAAGCTTACCCGAATGCGACGTATTTTCTACAGATGCCTGTGTTCCTATTTCGCGTCTTGCCGATTGCGTCACCGAAACGCAAAAAGACTTGAAGGAACATAATTTGATCGGCCCAATCATCGGCCATGTCGGTGACGGTAATTTCCATGTTTTTGTCGGTTACCCGAAAGATAACGAGAGGGAAGAAAAACGCATCTATGAATTTACCGAAAGGCTGTCGGAACGGGCCATATCAATGGGAGGCACTTGCACAGGTGAACATGGTATAGGACAACGCAAGATAAAATATTTGCGTATGGAACTTGGAGACGCTGTCGATTTCATGTGGACAATCAAACAGGCTCTCGACCCTGACAATATTCTCAATCCCGGGAAATACGGTTTTCCAGATAATTGAGAAGTACAACCGCGTTGTTATGCTCTTCGTCATGCGCTGCATATAATAAAGTTACATGCGCGTGTTTCTTCAAGGAAGAAAGAAAAAGTTCGATTGCATCCGATTGTGTATCCAGTTCTGAAATATAGCGGCTTTCGAAGTCTTCCCATTTGCTAACATCATGGTTGAACCAATGACGCAAATCATTGCTCGGTGCCAATTCCTTTTGCCAATCATCAATATGGGCTTTCTCTTTAGAAAGCCCCCTTGGCCAAAGACGATCGATCAAGACCCGCCAACCGTCATCTCCCGAATATGGTTCATAGACACGTTTGATAGTTATCTTCATTCTGTTTCATCCCAGTCGTTTTATAAATCCGGAAGTTCAAACCAATAGATTTTCAATTACAAATGTCATTTTTGCTATAGAACATTTTATATCGTTTCACGCTATCCATCTTTAAAAAAATATATCAATTGATGATGATGACAACTCTTTCGGTTTTTGATGGTCTTTGAAACTGCGATATTTTCTTCTTTTTAAAGAACTTCGTATGGCTTTCATTGCTTATTCATAAAGACAATTTCACTAATAAAAACAATATGTTGATATAATTATACGAAAAGTTGAATAATGAATATCAATAAAAAACTGAAATACGTTACCGCCTATATTGACATAAGAACATATTTGAATAATGCTTTTTAATCGAACGGAAGGAATTAAGAGGAGGCCTTAAGTTCATTTCACTTATATACGTGAAAAACAGGAGGTTTTGTTACCTGAACTTAAAATAATTTTACTAAAAATATAATGGTTTACTGTCTCTATTAAGAATAGAGAGGATATTTATTTATCTAAAACGTTGATGGTTGCGGTTGACGCATCCGGTTTTCGTTTTTGAATATTCATTAATAGCCATAGCGAGTAACTGCTATGGCGAGTAACAGTTATAGCGAGTAACAGCTATGACAAGTAACAATGTCTACCTGACTTTGAAAAACATTCCTGTCACGGAGGAGGAGCCGTTATGGATAAAGAAACTATCGCCCGAATTGAGGCGAACCCCGCCTATATAACGTTGAGAAAAAAGCGTAACAGACTTGGCGGCGTTCTCACTGTTATTGCCCTGATTGTTTATTATGGCTGGATTGCACTCATTGCCTTTGACAAGCAATTTCTGAGTTTACGCATCGGTACCGGCGTTACAACAATTGCTATTCCGATTGGCATCGGTGTGATTGTGGTCATGGTTCTGTTGACTGCAATATATATTCTGATCGCGAACAGCAGTTATGACAATTATATCGAAGAGATTAAAAAGGAGGTGAAGAAATGAGCCTCTTTTATTTTTATAAAAAACCGGTTGTTTCAGCTATCAATGCGGCTGTTTTTTCTCTTCTCATCGGAATGAATGCAAAGGCTGATGCGATCGGCGGCGAGCTTCCCAAACAAGCTACCAACTGGTCGGCAATCATCATGTTCTTTGTATTTGTTGCCCTGACTCTCTGGATTACCAAATGGGCTGCAAACAGAACCCGGTCGCGGGCAGATTTCTATACTGCCGGTGGCGGCATAACAGGCTTCCAGAACGGGTTGGCCATTGCTGGTGACTATATGTCTGCCGCTTCCTTTCTCGGAATTTCGGCTATGGTCATGAGCGTCGGCTATGACGGATTGATCTATGCCGTCGGCTTTCT